>DASPTO010000081.1:0-4465 GCA_035623375.1 Thermoplasmata archaeon | reverse complement strand
CCGTCGCGAGACAGGTGTGTTGCTTTTTGGCGGAAGTGCAAGGGTCTCTGACGAGAAGGTTCCCACAGTACGAGAGGAACGGGGAATCGGCGCCTCTAGTCCATCAGTTGTCCGGCAGGGCATCGCTGAGCAGCCACGCGCCCCGGGATAAGGGCTGAAAGCATCTAAGCCCGAAACCCCCTCGAAAAAGAGAGACCTTTAAGGACATTCGTAGAAGACGAGTTCGATAGAGCCGGGGTGTACGCAGAAAGCCTTCGGGCGATCTGTTCAGCCCGCGGCCACTAACGTCCGCAGCTACGTTACCTGGATACGCTTGGCAGTTACACAGAACGCGTGTGGTTCCTTTTTTTTCCCAATCCCCGAGATAGGAGCCGATGGTGAGCCGACCGGCTCGCTAGCGTACGGTAAAGCACGGCCCGTTCTCGGTTCGATGTGCCCTCCCTCGGCGTGTCGCGAAGCCACTGGCCGGTGGTCGCGTGGATCCGTCTCAAGCTCCCTCCCCAGCCGCCCCCGGTCACGTTGATGCCGGGGATCGCACCTCCTCCCGTCCCTCCGCTCGACATCCTCGAACCGAACCCTGTGCCGACCGACCCGAGGAAGCGGGTCTATTCCTACGAACTCGACCGCGGGGACTGGGTCGTGCGGCTCGTCTGGGATGCGGACGACCCGGAGCTTCTCGAGGCAGAGTGCCGGGCGCCGTACTACGGGAAGCGCCTCCCCGCGAGCGACGTGCCGAAGTTCTGGGCGGCCGTGAAGGAGCTCATCGCCCCGATCGGCCCGCTCCCGGTCGAGTCGGCCGACCCGCGACCGTAGCCGGCCGGCACTGACTTAAGACCCGGCGGCCGTCGCGCGCTTCGTGCTTCGAGCGACGTTCCTCCATCTCTCGGGGGTCGGCCCCGTGACCGAGGCGGAGCTCTGGCGGTCGGGGTTCCGCGATTGGCGTGACCTCACGGACTGGCCCGAACGTCTCGGCGTCTCCGCGACCACGCGGACGCGTCTCGAGAAGGAGCTCGCGTCGAGCGAGCGGGCGCTCACCGAACGGGACGCCGGTTGGTTCGCCCGGCGTCTCCCGAACCGCGAGCACTGGCGTCTCTTCCCGACGTTCGCCCCCGAGACCGCCTTCCTGGACATCGAGACGACCGGCCTGTCCCCGTACGGTGGGATCGTGACGGTCGTCACCGTGCACGGCGGTGGGGCGACGCGGACGTTCGTCGCGGGGGACGACCTCGAGGAGCTCCCCGCGTATCTGGGCCGCTTCCAGGTGCTCGTCACCTTCAACGGGAGCCGGTTCGACGTTCCGTTCCTTCTCGCGTCGTTTCCTCAGATGCTCGTCCCGCCGGCGCACATCGACCTGAGGTTCCTCCTGTACCGGCTCGGGCATGCCGGTGGCCTCAAACGGATCGAGCAGCGCTTGGGACTCGGGAACCGCTCGGGGGTCGAGGGGATTGACGGCCTGGACGCGGTTCGCCTCTGGCAGGAGTACCGAAGAGGAAGCTCCTCCGCGCTCGATCGGCTTGTCCGATACAACCGGGCGGATACGGTGAACCTGGAGCCCCTTCTTCAGTTCGCCGTGACCGAGCTCGAACGTCGCGTGTTGCCGGGAGAACCCGCCCCTTCGGCCCCGTAGGAGAGGAACCGCGACGGATGCCGATCGGGCCCGAGGTCGCGGTCATCGTCGGAGCGTACAACCGACGGCGATACCTCCCGTCGGCGGTCCGCTCCGTGCTTGCCCAGACGATCGCGCGTGAACGGTACGAGCTCGTCGTCGTGAAGAACTTCCGGTCCGCTACCGAGGACGAACAGCTCGAGGAGGCCGGCGCGATCGTCATGTTCGACGAAGAACCCCGGATCGGGCGTTGGCTTCGCCACGCGATCGAGGTCTCGACGGCACCCCTTCTCACCTTCTGCGACGACGACGATGAGCTCGAACCAGGTCGCCTCGAGCGTCTGCTTGAGGTGTTCCGGGACCACCCCGACGTCGGCTTCTATCGGAATCGGGTCAACGTGATCGACGCGGAGGACCGCATGATCCCCCAGGCCGAGTGGAGGGTGCACGAGCTCGACCCGGGGTTCGACTCGCTCGGTCCGGTCTATCGCGCCCGGGACCAGAAGTCGGACCTCCTCGAGCTGGCTACCGAGCGCACGCACGCGACGTTCGGGACGAGCACGATGGCACTTCGCCGGGAGCTCCTGGACGGCGACCTCGGAGACGCGTTCGAGCGGACCCAGCTCGAAGACCTCTTCCTCTTCCTGACCGGAGTTCTTTCGCCGTGCGCGGTCTACTTGGACGACCGCCGCCTCACGCGGTACCGCTTCTACGCCGGCAACGTGACCCATACGGTGCGCTGGCTCGGGCATGCCGCCGAGTCCGAGCAGGACATGGCGACGGTCGCCACGCGCTACGGCCGTCCCGACTTCGCGCGTTGGCTGACGGCTCGTTCCGTGAACCACGAGAGGCTCTACGAAGGGGGAATGATCGTCGATCGGGCGGCGTCGGGCGCTCCCCGTTCGGAAGTCGCTCGACGGACTGCCCACTACCTGCGCTTCCTCGAGCAGCATCCCGAGGAACGTGCGTGGAATCTCGACACGTGGGCGGCCGGCGTCTACGGGATTTCCTACGTTGCAGCCCCGGCCCTCACACGCCGGGTCGCGCGCGCTCGGATTGCGGCGCGCGCCGTGACCTAGCCTGCTCGCGCTTGGGGTTGGGGCGCGCCGGAAGTCGGAACCGGTTTCCCGTCGGTGGGGCGGGGATGGGGGCACTCGCGGGAGGGACCACCTGGCGGACTCGCTCCGCCGCGATCCGACAGTACTCGTTCGAAGAATCGATGTGAAGGTAGTGGCGTCCGAGACGACGCGCCACCGCTGCGACCGTCCCCGTACCGCCGAACATGTCGAGGACGAGGTTCCCCCGGTAGCTGTAGAACTTCACGAGTCGCTCGATGAGCTCCTCCGGAAACGGTGCTGGGTGGCCGTTGCGTCGACGCTCGGGAGGAATCTGCCAGAACCCGTCCGAGAACCTCTCGAACTCGCGGGCGGTGATGTCGACCGCGCCCGGGTCTCCGGGGAGGCGCCACTGTCCCTTCGAGAACACGAGAACGTACTCCCACGAGGGCACGATGTGCGGGTTCGACGGGCTCCGCCAGCTTCCCCACGCGGTCCGTCGTCCCATCGTCTGCTTGTACCAGATGATCTCGGTGCGCATGATGAACCCCAGGTCGCGAAGGTCGCGCGAAAGGTCGTGGTGGATCGGCCGGAAGTTCTTGATCGAGGTCGGTGCGACGTTCAGAACGAACCGACCTCCAGGAACCAGGACTCGGTGGAGCGACCTCCAGACTCCCTTGAGCCACCGAAGGTACTCCTCCGGGGGAAGGTCGTCCGTGTATCCCCGGTACGGGATCTTGACGTTGTACGGGGGACTCGTGATGGCGAGTTGGACGATCTCCGCCGGGAGCCGGTCCAGCACCTCCCGGGCGTCGCCCTCGATGATGCGGTCGTACCAACGGAACGGGGAGGACCGTTCCGACCGCTCCGCCATCGTCCCTACGGACCGTGCGGCCGGTTAAGAGCGTTGGCTCAGTGGAGCATCTCCCGAGGAACCACCGGACGGACCGAACCCTGCCTCGTCGGCGACGCGTTCTCCGATCGCGAGCGCGGCGGTTGCCGCAGGAGAGGGAGCGTTGAGGACGTGGAGCGACTTCGAGCCCCGCACGAGCACGAAATCGTCCTCGAGGGACCCGTCGGGGCGGACCGCCTGCGCCCGGACGCCCGACGACCGGCCCGTGAGGTCGCTCTCCTCGACGACGGGCCACAAGCGACGGACCGCCGCGAGAAACTCGGACCGGCTCCACGATTTGAGCCATTCGCGAGCAGCGTACATGCCATAGCGCCGCGCAAGCCCGAGCGTCCCGGGAAAGAGCGCCATGCTCGCGAGCTCCTCGAAGGACCACTGGCCGGTGCGGTATCCCTCGCGCGAGAGGGCGAGCGCGGCATTCGGGCCGGCGAGGAGCTCTCCATCCACGGTGGGCGTCAGATGGACACCCAGGAACGGAACGTCGGGGTCCGGAACCGGGTACACGAGGGTCGAGATCCGGGGACGAAGACGTGGACTCAAGTGGTAAAAGTCGCCCCGGAACGGGACGATCGTGACCGGTGAGCTCACGCCCATCGAACGCGCGACAAGGTCCGATTGAAGGCCGCCACAATTGATCACGTACCGCGCAACGACTTCTCCCGAGGGAGTGTCGAGCGCCCATCCTCCGTCCCTCTGCGATGCGGAGCGGACCACGCTCGAAAGACGAGTCCCGACACCACCGGACTCGAGAAGGTGGACCAGTCGGCCGGCCACTTCCCGAAAGTCGATGATGGCCGCCGTGGGGATCTCGAGCGAGGCGACTCCGATGACCTCGGGGAGGCGGGATGCGAGCTCCTCCTTCGACAGGCGACGAACGCCCGGTACGCCGTTCGC
>DASPTO010000080.1:0-5071 GCA_035623375.1 Thermoplasmata archaeon | reverse complement strand
GGGTCCTCAACGTCACCCCGGACTCCTTCTTTGACGGCGGTCTCCATTTCGACCCGAAGGAGGCAGTCGCGCATGCGGAAGCGATGGCGGCGGAGGGCGCGACCGTGATCGATGTCGGAGGCGAATCGACGCGGCCCAGAGCGTCCCCGGTCACGCCGGACGCGGAATGGGCTCGGGTGGGTCCCGTCCTCGAAGGGCTCGCTGGCCGCCTCTCCATCCCGATCTCGATCGACACCCGTCACGCCGAGGTCGCGCAGAAGGCGGTTGACGCCGGAGCGGACATCGTCAACGATGTCGAGGGAATGCGGTCGGAGGCGATGCGCCGGGTGGTCGCGAAGAGCGGGGCCGTCGTGATCGCGATGCACATGCGTGGCGAGCCGGCCACGATGCAGTCGAACCTCGTCTACGCCGACCTCCGGGACGAGGTGTTCACCGCGCTCGCTGCCGCGACCGACCGGGCGATCGCCGACGGGGTCCCGGCCGAGAAGATCCTCGTCGACCCCGGGCTCGGGTTCGGGAAGTCTGCGGAGCAGTCGCTCGAGCTCCTCCTCCACGCGGGGGAGTTTCGCAGCCTCGGTTACCCGGTCGTGGTCGGAGCGTCCCGGAAGTCGTTCCTCGGATGGCTGCTCGGGATGGACGACCCTGTCCATCGCCTCGAGGCCGGACTCGCGGCCGCGGTCGTCGCGGCGGAGCGGGGGGTCGCGCTCGTCCGAACACATGACGTGGGCCCGACGATCCGGGCGCTTGCGCTCGTCCAGGCGGCCCAACGACTCTCGAGCTCCGCCCCACCGGTGGACGTCAGCGTCTCCGAAAGCGAGGGGTAGTTCCGCGCCCGCAGGGCCCGAGCGCTACTCGTTCGAGACGGGGGTACCGTCCTCGCGGACGTCCGTCTCGAAGACGAGCGAGCCCACGTAGTCGCACTTCTGGCAGTGGTAGACCTGGCCGACGATCGAGCCAGCGATCAGCGACACCCGTATCGACCCGCACTTCGGGCAGAGAAGGACGGTCTTACCGCGCTTCGGACGACGACGCATCCTCGTCCTCCTCGGCATCGTCATCGGACTCGTCGTCCGAGGACGGCTCGTCGCTCTCGTCGTCGTTCCCGGTCTCCTCCTCGGACTCCTCGTCCTCGGTCGGAGGCTTGTTCGACTCCGGCGCAGGCCCGCGCTTCTCCTCCGACCCCTCCGTGCCGGCGCCCTCGATCGGAGGCTCGAGGATCACCGCGTCCCGTACCGTGTCGCCTTCGTCGAGGCGGATGACGCGCACGCCGAGCGTGTTGCGTGCCTGGGAACGGATCCCCTTCACCGCCATCCGGATCGTGATGCCGTGCTCCGTCGTGACGAGGACCTCGCTCGCATCCGTGGTCGGAAGGACGGCGACCACCGAGCCGTTGCGGCCACCGGTCTTGATCGTGCGAACGCCCTTGGCGCCGCGACGCGTGCGACGGTAGTCCTCGGTCGGGCTCCGCTTCCCGTAGCCGGTCGTCGTGAGCGAGAGGAGCATCGGGAACTTCTCGCTCACCGGAGCCATCGCGACCACCTTGTCGCCCTTCTCTTCCGAGAGGCGGACCCCGATGACCCCGAAGGTCGCCCGTCCCGTCGGCCGGACCTCGGAGAGCGGGAACCGAACGAGCTGGCCCGCGAGGGTCGCGAGGATCACTTCCGTGGCCTCGTCCGTCACGAGCACGACGTCGACGAGCTCGTCCCCCTCCTCGAGGAGGATCGCCTGGATGCCATTGGTGCGGATGTTTTGGTACTGGTCGAGGGTGGTCCGCTTCACGAGGCCCTTCCTCGTTGCGAAGACGAGCGAGCCCTCGCCCTGGATGCTGTGGAGGGGGAGCAGCGTCTGGACCTTCTCGCCTTCCTTGAGCTTCGGAAGAAGGTTGATCACGGCCTTCCCCTTCGAGTGGCGGCTTCCCTCGGGCAGCTCGTACGCCTTCAGCTTGTAGACCCGGCCCAGGTTCGTCAGGAAGAGCACGTCGTCGTGGGTCCGGGTGACGAACGTCCGGATGACGAAGTCCTCTTCCTTCGTCTCCATCTGGATTAGGCCGCGGCCGCCGCGCCTCTGACGTCGGTACTGGTCGAGCGGCAGGCGCTTCACGTAGCCGTCCCTCGTGACGAGGACGACGACGTCCATGTCCGGGATCAGGTCCTCGAGCGTCCGCTCGGTGAACGCCGGGACGATCCGAGTCCGGCGTTCGTCTCCGAACCGCTTCTTGAGGTCCGTGAGCTCGTCGACGATCAGTTGGTCGAGAAGCTTCGGCGAGGCGAGGATCGCCTTCAGATGCTTCGCGAGCTCCTCCTTCTCGGCCTTCTCCTTCTCGACCGCTTCCCGCTCGAGCGCGGTCAGGCGGGCGAGGCGCATGTCGAGGATCGCTTTCGCCTGCTCGCTCGAAAGGAGGAACTTCCCCATCAGGTTCGTCTCCGCGACCTGGACGTCCTTCGACCGCCGGATGATCCGGATCACCTCGTCGATGTGGTCGATCGCCGTGAGGAACCCTTCGAGCAGGTGGAGCCGCTCCTCGGTCTTCCGAAGGTCGAACTTCGTCCGTCGGGTGAGGATCGTGCGACGGTGGGCCAGGTGGAGGTGGAGGAGCTCGAGGAGCGAGAGGACCTTCGGGTGCCCGTCGACGAGACAGAGGTTGATGATGCCGAAGCTCGTCTCGAGCGGCGTGTGCTCGTAGAGCCGATTGAGGACGATCTCGCTCGGGGCGTCCCGCCGAAGCTCGAGCACGACGCTCGTCCCTTCGCGGTCCGACTCGTCCCTCAGGTCGGTGATCCCGTCGATCCGCTTCCCCTTGACGAGGTCGGCGATGAGCTGGAGAAGGTCGGCCTTGTTGACCTCGTAGGGGATCTGGGTGATGACGATCTCGTCCTTCCCGGACCGCTCCCGAATCTCCGCGGTGCCGCGGAGGTGGATCATCCCTCGGCCGGTCTCGTACGCCTCCCGGATCCCTTCGGTCGAAAGATAGCCGCCCGTGGGGAAGTCGGGCCCGGGGAGGACCTTCACCACGTCGTCCAGAGTCGCGTCGGGACGGGCGATGAGGAGAAGGAGCGCGTCCGCCACCTCGCTCAGGTTGTGCGGGGGCATGTTGGTCGCCATCCCGACCGCGATCCCCGCCGAACCGTTGACCAACAGGTTCGGGACCTTCGAGGGAAGGAGGAGGGGCTCCTTGAGCGACCCATCGAAGTTGTCTCCCCACTCGACCGTCTCCTTCTCGATGTCGAGGAGGAGCTCCTCCGCGATCGCGCTCAGACGAGCCTCGGTGTAGCGCATCGCGGCCGGGGAGTCTCCGTCAATCGAGCCGAAGTTCCCTTGGCCGTCGATGAGCGGGTAGCGCAGGCTGAACGGCTGCGCCATCCGCACGAGGGCGTCGTAGACCGCCATGTCGCCGTGCGGGTGGTACTTCCCGAGGACGTCTCCGACGGTGCGTGCCGACTTGCGGTACGGACGGTCGTGGGTCGCCCCGGACTCCCACATCGACCAGAGGATCCGACGGTGGACCGGTTTGAGACCATCGCCAACGAGAGGGAGCGCTCGACCGACGATCACGCTCATCGCGTAATCGATGTACGACCGGTGCATCTCCTGCTCCAGCGCCCGGTCGTGGACCCGGTCGACCGGAGGAGTCGCAACCGCCGCCGGCGGAGGCGTGCTCACGGTCCGCTTCCTCCCTCGGGGGTCGCGAGCTGCTCGGAGAGCACCTTATCGGCCGCGTCCAGGAACGCGGGACGAGTCCCGGGCGGGATCGTCGCTCCGCTCGCGACGCGATGACCTCCTCCTTCTCCCCCCACCGAGGCCGCCGCGACGCGGCAGACGGCCGCGAGGTCGAGGCCTCGGTCCACCTGCCGGAGGAGTCCGCGGGCGCTCACCTTCGTCGGCCCACGCCCTCCCTCCGAGAAGACGAACACCGGATGGTCGGGGGGGAGCAGATAGTTCATCGCGAGGCCTGCTTGGGTGCCCGCGAGAGTGGTCTCGGGGCTCTCGAACCAGCGGAGGAATCGCATCGAATTAACGCCGTCGTTCTCGACGCGGAGAAGCCCCCGGAGGATGCCCGTTCGCCATTCCCGCTCCGCCGCCTTCACCCGCTCCGCGGCACGCGGGTCACCGAGGGCGTACGCGACCCCCACGCCGGGAGTTCCCGCCCGTCCCGCAGCGTTCTGGAGGTTCGAGACCTCCTCCGCATCGAGGCCGAGCGACGGCAGGGACCAGCGCTCTTGGTCGAGGACGTTCGCGGCTTCGGGAACGACCCCTGCCTTCGTGAGTCGCTCCTTGAGGGCGGCGACCAGTCGGCGATTCTCGTCCGCTGTGAGCTTCGACGGGGAACGCGATGGGTCGACCCCGAGGTCGTTCAGGAACGGACCGACAGCTTCGGGACGGCCCGAGAGGCCCCGGACGAACGGGTCGATGCTGGCGGCGAGCGCCTCGGCGACCGTCGGGCCGAAGAGAGCGACCCCGGGCCGGGCGATGACGAGCGACCGGCGGACCGCTTCGTCGACGAGGAGCGCGTTGAGTCCCTTGAACCCGCCGACGTGCTGTCGGTCGGCGATTGCCCCGGAAAGCCCCCACGGCGCGTTGTCCCAGTTCACGGGGTCGAGGAAGATCGTGTAGAGCCACGTGAGCGTCGCAGCGCACAGTTCGCTCATCCCGTCCACGCCCCAGTCGAGCGGGTTCACCAACGCGACGTGGTCGGGAAGGGTGGGGGGTGTGGGAGCTCCCGGGTACTTGTGATGGTCCAACACGACCACCGGTGCCCGGTGGGCGGCGAAGAGGTCGAGGACCGTCGACCCCGTGTCGACGACCAGTACCGGTCCCGGAGTCGTCTCGAGGAGGGCCGAGACGTGGCTTCGCTCGACACCGACGAGCGCGGTCGCCTGCGCGGGATACCCGAGCCGGGAGAGCGCCCGCAGGGCCGACGAAGCGCTCGCGATCCCGTCCCCGTCGTAATGGTAGATGACCTGCCACCGTTGCGGATGGGAAAGGAGCAGGGAGCGGGCTCGCGCGAACTCGTAGGTGTAGTGGGGGTCGGAGACGAGTCCGTCCGGACCCGAGGGCATCACTCCACCTGGAG
>DASPTO010000079.1:0-5492 GCA_035623375.1 Thermoplasmata archaeon | reverse complement strand
CGGCCTCCCCCGCGACCGCGTGACGGTGGCGTACGAGGACACGGCCCACGCTCCGTTCGACTCGGGCGTCTTCGGGAGCCGCACGACCGCGGCCCTCGGTCGCGCCACCGAGGAGGCGGCTCGTGCGCTCTTCGAGGACCTTGGGAAACGCCTCGAGAGCCCCTCCCCCGTTCGGCTCGAGGTCCGGCACGGGGAGATCGTTGCGGTCGCGGGAGCGAAGGAGTCGACCATCCGCGAGCTCTCGACCGAGGAAGAGCGACGCACCGGGGGGATCGTCGCCCTCGGGAAGCACTACGGCAAGAGCGGAACGATCGACGAGTCGAAAGTGGAGGCCGGAACGTTCTACCCGTACACGGACTTCACCGGTGCTGCTCACGTCGCAGAGGTCTGGGTCGACCGCGAGACCGGCACCGTTCGCGTCACGCGGTACGCGGCATTCCACGACATCGGGACCGTGGTCGACAGCGCGACCGCGCCCGCGCAGGTCGAGGGCGGGGTCGTGATGGGTCTCGGGACCGCGCTCACGGAAGAGGCGATCTGGTCGGACGAGGGCCGCCTCCTGAACGCCGGACTCCTCGACTATCGCCTCCCGACCCTGGGGTCGGTCCCCCCGATCGAGGTTACGTTCGTCGAGGGGTTTCTGGGGGCGGGCCCGTTCGGTGCGAAAGGTCTCGGAGAGCCGCCGATCATCCCGGTTGCGGCCGCGGTCGCCCTCGCCGTGCGCGACGCAACGGGAGCGCACGTGACAGAACTTCCCCTGTCGTCCGAGCGGGTGGCGCGAGCGCTTAAGCTCCTCTAACGGTGCACTCGGGCATGCCGCTCTCGCTTGCGGAAGTCCGGGAGCTTGCCGCGCACTACCCGTCTCCTCCGGTGGTCGGAACCGTCGGTTCGCACTCGGCGATCGACGTGGCCGACGGTGCTGTGAGCGAGGGTCTCCGGAGTCTCATCCTCGCCGAAGCAGGCCGCGACGCGACGTACGCTCGCTACTTCCGGACGGTGCGCGCGGCGGACGGTCGCCGGGTCCGAGGGTGTGTGGACGACGTCTGGACGTTCCCCAAGTTCGCGGACATCGTCTCCCCGACGGTCCAGGAGCGTCTCCGCTCCGAGGGCGTCGTGCTCGTCCCCAACCGAGCGTTCAGCTCGTACGTCCCGCTCTCTGCGATCGAGGACGACTTCCGGGTGCCGATCGTCGGCTCGCGTGCGCTGCTTCGGATCGAGGAGAGGAGCGAACGCGAGAACTACTACACGCTGCTCGAACGGGCCCAGGTCGCCACTCCCCGGCCAATCCCGAACCCGGACGCGATCGACCGCCTCGCGATCGTGAAGCTGCCGCATGCGAAGCGGCGCCTCGAACGGGGGTTCTTCACGGTCGCTTCTCCCCAGGAGTACCGCGCGAAGGTCGAGCGCCTCGTCGCGCGAGGAACCGTCCTCCCGTCCGACCTCGAGACCGCCCGTATCGAGGAGTACGTCCTCGGCCCCGTCTTCAATTTCAACTTCTTCTTTTCCCCTCTCGTTCCGCGCGACCAAGGGCTCGAGCTGCTCGGGGTCGACGAGCGACGCGAATCGAACCTTGACGGCCTCGTCCGGCTCCCCGCGGCCCAGCAGCTCGAGCTCAACGACTCCGACCGGATCCCCGAGTATCTCGTCGTCGGCCACGGAACATTGACCGTCCGCGAGTCGATCCTCGAGGAGGTCTTCCGGATGGGAGAGAAGTTCGTGGACGCGGCGCGGGCTCGCTACCCGCCGGGAATCCTCGGACCGTTCTGCCTCCAGACGTGCATCGACCGAACGGGACGTCCGGTCGTCTTCGACGTGGCCGCCCGGATCGGAGGCGGCACGAACGTCCATCTCGCGCTCGGCCACCCGTACGGGAACGCCCTCTACCGGGGACCGATGAGCAGCGGCCGCCGGATCGCGCTCGAGATCCGGACCGCGTCCGACGAGGGCCGTCTTGCGGAGATCGTCACATGAGCGGAACCCCTTCCCCGGCCCCGGCGCCTCCCCCTCGCCGCACTGCCCTCCACGCGTTCCACCTCAGGCACGGAGGACACATGGTGCCCTTCGCCGGTTGGGAGATGCCGCTCTACTACACGAGCATCCTCGCCGAGCACCGCGCGGTCCGGGAGGGTGTCGGCCTGTTCGACGTCTCTCACATGGGGATCCTGACGGCCGACGGTGCGCACGCCGCGGAGCTCCTCGGCCGGAGGACGACCGCGAACGTCGCGGCGCTCACCCCGGGACAGGTCCGCTACACGTTTCTCCTCGAGTCGACCGGGTTCATCGTCGACGACCTTCTCGTAAGCCGGCTCGACACCGGGGAGGAGCTGAGCCGCTCGTTCCTCGCGGTCCCGAACGCGAGCCGCGCGGACGAGGTCGAGGAGATCCTCCGTCAGCACCGGGGCCCCGATACGAAGATCGGACGGTGGAACGGAACCGTGGCGCTTCTCGCGGTCCAGGGCCCGAAGTCCCGAGTCGTCCTCGAGTCGCTCTTTCCCTGGGACCTCTCCGGGCTCCCGTTCTACCACATCCGCTTCTTCCCGAAGAAGGAGGGGACCGGACCCCGGACCGGGCGTCTCGGCCTCCACATCCCCGAGGCGCTCTCGGACTGGCTCCTCGTCAGCCGCACGGGGTACACCGGGGAGCTCGGGTACGAGGTGTTCGTCCCGGCCGCCGAAGCGGACGGTCTCGCGGAGCGTCTCCTCGCCCAGGGCGTCGTCCCCTGCGGCCTCGGGGCCCGCGACACGCTCCGTCTCGAGAAGGGATACCTCCTCTCGGGGCAGGAGTTCCACCGGGACCACACGCCTCTCGAAGCCGGGCAGGACCGCTTCGTCGACTTCGACCACCCGTTCGTCGGAAGCACCGTCCTCGAGAAGGAGCGCGTGGAGGGCCCGAAGCAGCGCCTCGTCGGGATCGAGGTTACCGAGACGGGCGCGATCCCTCGCCACGGGACCCCGATCCTCGCGAGCGGTCGACCCGTGACCCAGGCGACGAGCGGCGGCCTCTCCCCGACGTTGGGAACAGGGATCGCGCTCGCGTACCTTCCGAAGGAGCTCGCAGCCCCCGGGACTCCGGTGATGCTCGAGATCCGAGGACGAGAGGCACCCGGCCGCGTGGTCGCGCTCCCGTTCCTCAAGTCGTCTCGGCCGCGCTCCTAAATAGTGGGACCGTCCCATCTACTCCGACAGAACGATGGCGGCCGAAGCCGAGGCCCGTCGTCCGTTCGTCGGCCGGGTGGAGACCGTTGAGGCGCTTCACCGCCGATTCGAGGACGCCCGGGCGGGTGCGGGAGGGGTCACCCTTCTCGTGGGTGGAACGGGGGTCGGGAAGTCGGCGCTCATCGCCGACCTCGTCCGCGACATCCGCGCCCGGGGCGTCCGCGTGCTCGTCGGACGGGCGCTGGCGTTGGATGACCCGCCTCCGTTCTCGCTGATCCGTGCCGCCCTCCAGAGCGCGCGCGATGACCCCGTGCTGCGCTCGGACGAGGCGCCGACGTTGGGCGGTGACCCGTTCCTGATCGGGTTCGCCCCCCGGGTCGGGGAACCGACGTTCCCGGCTCCCACCGGGCTCGACGAGCGTCTTCTCGAGGCTCTCCTCGAGACCGACGACCGTGGGGAGTCGTCCCGAGAGCGGGTCTGGTCGGGAATCGCCGAGCAGTTCGCCGAGTTCACCCGCCGCGGGCCGATGGTCCTGGTCCTCGAGGACCTCCATCGCGCGGACGAGTCGTCCGTGGCCGCGGTCGAGTTCCTCGCGAACCAGCTCCAGAACCGACCTCTCTGGATCCTGGCCACCAGCCGGCCCTACGCGTCCCTCTCCGAGTCCGGGCGAGCTCGACTCGAGGCGTTCGAGGGCGCCTCGCACGCCCGTCGGATCGTCCTGCGTCCGATGACGAGCGGCGAGGTCGCCGACTATCTCAAGATGAACGACCCGACCCGCGAGTTCACGCCGGAGGAGGTCGCACGGCGCTACTCCGAGACCGGCGGGAACCCGCTTCTTCTCCAGCAGCTCGACCGCCGCATCTCCGTGAGCGAGGAGGCTGGGCCACCGGGAGCGACGCTCCCGGCGCTCGACCAGGAAGCACATCGCACGCTCGACGTCGCAGCGGTCCTCGGCCCCGAGTTCCCGTTCGGCGTCCTTCTGAAGGCGAGCGGGGAGGACGAGGAGCGTCTCGCCGAAGCGGTCGACCGCTTGGTGGGGCAAGGTCTCCTTTACGAGCGGCCGGGCGAGGTCCTCGCGTTCCCCGAGGACCGGCTTCGGGAGGACGCCTACGGCCGCCTCACGGAGAGCCGTCGTCGCCTCCTTCACAAGAGGGCGGGAGAAGCGCTCGAGGCGATGGGGAACGCGGACCTGACGACGATCTACTCGCTCGCGCGGCACTTCTACCTGGGGCGCGTCGACGAAAAGTCCGTCCAGTACAACCGCATCGCCGCGGAGATCGCGAACCGCGCGCTCGCTCCCGACGTCGCTCGCGACCACCTCGCGCGAGCGCTCGAGAGCCAACGGGACTTGAGCCCCGACGATCGCAACGCCGAGTCGGAGCTCGTCCTCGAGCTTGCGCGGACGACCAACGAGCTCGGTCATCTTCAGGAGGCGGAAGGGATCCTCCGGGAGTTCCTCGACCGCAACCGAGACGACCCTCGGCTCTCTCCGCGGAGCCGCGCGGCGCTCGAGATCTACCTCGCGCGGGTCCTCAGCGACCGCGGCGATTGGCGGGCCGCGGGCGAGGTCGCTCAGAAGGTCCTCTCCTCTCCGGGCCTCGAGGGCCAGCTTCTCGTGCGCGTCGGAGCCCACCGTCTGCTCGGTGAAGCTCTCTTCTACGAGGCGCACTACCCCGAGGCGCTCGCGCAGCACACCGAGGAGATCCGACTCGCGCGCGAGGCCGGGAATGAGCGTGCCACTGCCCTCGGGCAGTCCCGCCGTGCGGGAGTCCTGATGATGATGAACCAGCCCGAGGCCGCGATCGCCGAGGCGCGGGAAGCGGCGGCCGCGCTCGAACGGGTCGGACCCGCCCGGGAGTCCGCGCACGCCCACCTCTTCCTGGGAGTCCTCATCACGAGCCTCCCCTCCCCGACCCCCCGGCACGAGGAGGCGCTCGCGGAGTTCGCGGAGGCGATCCGTCTCGCCGAGAAGGCCCAAGACCCACGCCGAGTCGGTTGGGCGCTGTTCAACACGGCGGACATCTTGCGCGATGCGGGACAGTTCCAGGAAGCGGTCGAGAAGGCGGAGCGGGCCCGTGAGATCCTCTCGCGGATCGGCGACCGGTTCGGCCTCGTCCAGGCGATGATCATCCGCGGGAAGATCGCGATCGACCGAGGCGAGTATGACCTCGCCGAGGCCGACCTTCTCGAGGCATACCGCCTCGTCCGCGAGCTGAACGCGCCCGCCGACGAGGTCGACGTCGTGCTCCGGCTCGCCCAGCTCTCCTACGCGCGCGGGGACCGGGCGAGCGCCCGGCGCCGCGTGAACGAACTCGAGCGCCGCAACCTCCCTGCCAT
>DASPTO010000078.1:0-5866 GCA_035623375.1 Thermoplasmata archaeon | reverse complement strand
CGAGCAGGGACGACTCCTCGAAGGGATGGGGATCCTTCCGCGGTCGGAGGAGCTTCTGACGGAAGCGGTGACGCTCGCGCGGAAGGAACCGGGCGCTGAGCTCGAACTCGGCCGCGCGCTTCTCGGTCTTGCCCAGACCCGAACGACGAGGAGCGAATACGAGTCGGCGGAGGCGCTCGCCACCGAGGCGCTCGAACGGCTCGAGAAGGCGGGCACTCAGCGCGACCTCATGGCCGGCCACCGGGTCCTCGGAACCGTCGCATGGCGGAGAGGCGAATTCGACCGGGCTCTCGAGCACCAGCGCGCCGCGGCCAGCATCGCCGAGCGGGAGGGGACTCCCCTCGAGCTCGGCCACGCGATCGTCGACCTTGCCAACACGATGTTCCCGGACGGCGCCACCAACATCGACCCCGCTCTCGAGCTCTACCGTCGGGCCGCAGACCTGTTCGAGACAGCGGGCGAGCACGCGGCTCGTGCGCGCGTGCTGATGAACCAGTCGGTGGCGGAGTACCACACCGGTCGGCCGGAGGAAGCGATCCGCGACCTGATGAAGGCGATCGAGGCGGCGGACCGGTCTCGCTCCCCGATCTGGATCGGCTACTGCAACCTCAACCTCTCCCAGTGGCAGGCGGAACGGGGACATCCCGACCTCGCGCGGCCCCTTCTCGCCCGGGCGCTCGAGGTGCTCGGGCCCATCGGCGACCGGCTCGGCGACCAACAGCTCGCGATGACCGAAGGGATGATCGCGGAGGCCGAGAACGACTACACCTCCGCCGAAGCGCACTACCGGAACGCCCTCGCCAAGGCGCGGAACCTGAGGATCGCCGCGGAGATTTCCGAGATGCTCTTCCGCCTCGCCCATCTCGCGGCGGCCCGCGGCGAGAATGCCCAGGCACGCCGCTGGCTCGTCGAGGCGCGCGAAAGCGGAGTGGCGAACTTCCGACCGGATTTCGCCCAGCGCCTCGACCAGCTCGAGCAATCGCTCGGGACCAGCGCCTGACCCCCACCGTTATGGTGGTCGCTCGAGTGGCCGGGCCCGTGGCATCCCCGGCCGACGACGTTCCCCGGGCCTCGGACGGCTCTCCGCTTCCCGACCGTTCTCTCCCCACGTTCGAGCGGGACGTGCGGCGAATGTTCACGCACATCGCTCGTGGATACGAGTGGTTCGACCACGTCGCCTCGCTCGGGAACGACCTTTTCTGGCGCCCGCGGGCGCTTTGGGACCTCGACCGGTTCCGCCGGCCGGGACCGGTGAAGCGTGCCCTCGACATCGGGTGTGGGACCGGCGAGCTCGCCCGTCTCGTCACGAGGCACTACGCGAGCTCCTACGTGGTCGGGGCCGACTTCACCCGTGCGATGCTCGAGAAGGCCGAGGCCGAGTCGTCGACCCGGGCCGAGCAGGACCGCCTCGGATACCTCCGGGCGACCGCGCTCCGACTTCCGTTCGCGGACGGCTCGTTCGACCTCGTCACCAACGCGTTCGTCGCGCGCAATCTGTCCGACCTCGGTTCTGCCTTCCGCGAGGTCCGGCGAGTCCTTCGTCCCGGCGGAGTGTTCCTGACCCTCGAGATCACCGAGCCCGCGTCCCCGCTCGTGAACCGCCTCTTTCACGCCTACTTCGACCGGGTGGTGCCTTGGCTCGGAAGCGCCGTGGGCAGCGCCGGACCGTACCGGTACCTTCCGAAATCGCTCAAGACGCTCCCCGACCCGGGGTCGTTCCTCTCGCTCCTTTCCGAGTGCGGCTTTCCGCGCGTCTCCGCGCACCCCCAGTCCTCGGGAATCGTGACCACGTTCCTCGCCGAAGCGGGAGAGGATTCCGTTACACGAAGTCGTTAAGCGGGGAGCGCCGGTCGTCTACGTGTGTCGACTCCTGCGTCCGACGCATTCCGCTACGCGCATGCTCACCGCGATGAGATCGCTTGGTTGAGCCAGAACACGAACCATCTGGTCCCGCCGAAGCCGATCCAGGACGCGGTCGAGGCGGCGCTCCGGGACCACCGCTACCAAGGGTACCCGCTCGCCACCGGCGACCCCGAGCTTCTCGATGCGATCGCGAAGGACTTTGGCTCCCGTGCCGGAACGCCGTTCCTCACGAGCGGCGGGACCGAGGCCCTCTACATGACGACCCGCGCGATCCTCGGCCCGGAGACGAGGTGGTCGCCTCCGACCCGAGCTATCTCATCATCCACCGCTTCATCGAGCTCTGCGGAGCATCCCCGAAGACCCTCGACATCTACTCTCCACCGTTCCGGCTCACTGCGGACCGCGTTCAGGAGGCGGTCGGGCCCCGGACCAAGATGATCCTGCTCATCGACCCGCTGAATCCGCTCGGGTCAGGGTACCCCCGCGAGGAGGTCCGCGCGATCGCCGAGGTCGCCCACGACCACCGATTGGTCCTCCTCAACGACGTGACGTACCGGGACTTCTCGGACGGTCACGCGCTCGCGGCCGAGTTCGCTCCCGAGGAGACGGTGACGATCTGGTCGGTTTCCAAGAACTGCGGGCTTGCGGGCCTACGGCTGGGTGGCCTGATGGCGCGACCGGAGTTGCTCGCGAAGATCGCTCGGTTCAACACGAACGACCTCGGCGTCAACGTCCTCGCCCAAGCCGCGGCGCTCGCCGCCCTGCGCACGAAGCCCCAGTGGATCGATGCGGTCGTTCGTCAGACCCGGGCCAACGGGGCCCGTATCCGAGACGTTGTCGCCGGGGTGAAGGGCACCTCGCTTCCGGTCTATCCTTCGCGCGCGAACATGATGGTGATCGACATCGCGTCCACGGGCGTCACACCGGATGCAGTGCAGGACGAGATGCTGCATCATCACGGGGTCTTCGTCCGTTCGGGGAACTACCTCTCCCCCACGCACGGCAAGCAGTTCGTGCGACTCTCGTTCTCGAACCCGCCCTCCGACATCGAGCGGTTCGCGAAGGCGTTCCCGCTCACGATCGAGTCGCTGCGCGCCGCGGCGCCGACGCCTCGGAGCGCCTAGCGCGACGACGAGAGGTGGGCGTCCACCACGACGTGGTTGCGGCCGGGGCCGTACGGTTTCACGACCCGGACGCGCGACGGCTCGAGCGGCCGCGCACCAGCTCGTCCCGCCGCCGCTTCGACCGCTTGGACGGCTTCGGAAAGGGGGGCACGGACGTCCGATACGGTGTGGACGTGAACCCAGCCGCCGGTCGGCCGCAGAAGTCGGACGGCCCGCGGCACCCAGGGGAGCGCGCTCGGAAGGTAGCCGAGGAACGCTCGGTCAAAGCTCGCCTCGGGGAGCGGGACCGTTCGGTTGTCCCCGGGAATCACACGGACTCGTTCGGCGACCCGGTTCAGATGGACGTTCTCGCGAAGATACCGAACCGAGACCGGGTTCTTCTCGACCGCCCAGACCTCGGAAGCACGGCCGGGGAGCGCCGCCGGGATGACGAAGTACCCGATCCCCGCGAAGAGGTCGACGACGGTCTCCCCCGGTCGGACGAGTCGGCCGACCCGCAGACGCTCGGTCCGGTTCCCCGCGGCGAACATGATCCGTACCGCATCGAATCGCCACCGAACGCCGTGCTCGACGACCTCCGTCTCGGTCCCTGCTCCGGCCACGAGACGGACCCGGGGCGTTCGGAGCTCGCCCTCGATCGGTCCGGACTTCACCAGGACGGTCTCGACCCCCAGCTCCTCCTGCCATGCGGCTCCGAGAAGGTGGTCGTAGGACGCCAGAGTCTCGGGCCTCTGGACCACCAGCACGCGACCGAGGCGGTGATAGCCGTTCGGCATCTGCCGCGCGACCTCCTCGCCGGCGACGAGCGCCAAACGTCGTCGGACGCGCTCCGCGGGGGGTCTTCGTACGCGACGGGAACGGGTCGAAGCGTCCGTCACGGAGACGTTTCTTCGGGTCCCTTCTCGAGGACCATCTCGAGGAACTGCTTGAGATGCGCGATCAGGATCGGATTGTCGGTGAACCCACATGCCTCGAGACCCGGGGCGGCAAGCAGTGCATGAGCACCGTCCGAGAGGACCTCGGTGGCGCGCAGGTTCTCGCGGGGCACAAACTCGACGCCTTCGGGAATCCGCTGGAGCGGCGTCGTGATGAACGTCACGCGAACGCCTCGCTTCACCGCGTGCTGGATCTTCTTCCCGAGCTCGTCCCTAAGGTCGGCGAGCTGCGGGGTCGTCAGGATGAACGCCCCGGTCGACTGGTCGAGGAGCTCGCCGATCTTCTGCATCACCCGCTCTCGCCCCGAGAGCAGGTAGACCAGCTGGGGTTCCCCGTGCTCCGCGACGATTCGATGGAGCGTCGCCAGCTTCTCGAAGACCTCCTGGATCGCTCCCTTCAGGGTCTCGGCCACATCGAGCGGTGGAGTCGGACGGAACAGGATCGGCTTGCCGCCGGTCGGCTTCGCGTACCCTTTTTCGGCGAGCGATTCGAGGACCTTGTACGCGCTCGTTCGGGGGATGCCGGCAGCGGTCGCGAGCGTTGCGGCGTCTCCGAGGCCCCGGGCGACCAGGGCGATGTACGCCCGCGCTTCGTACTGGGTCAGCCCGACCTTGCCGAGGACCTCGACCGACTTACGGAACTCCTCCGACGACTGATTGCCGAGAGCGACGGAGGTCTCTTCGATGGTCGCCATCGCGTGGCCCCGCGGACGGCCGCGGGGGGACTTAACCCCGACGGGGTGTCCGGTCCGGCTACGGCACCGGCTCGGTGAGCTTGAGGAGCGCCGCGTCCCCGAGGAGCGACTCGACCTCCTCTCGCGTAAGCAGCTTCCGCTCGACCAGGATCTCCTTCACGGGCCGGTTCGTCTTCTCCGCCTCATGGATTACCTCGGCGACCTTGAGGTAGCCGAGCCGGGGGGTGAGGATGGTCGCGATCGCCGCCGACTTGACCATGTACCGCTCGAGCTGTCCGGGGTTCGCCGTGATTCCATCGACGCACGTGCGAGCGAAGACCGGGAGATAGTTCGTCAGGATCTCCGTGGCGAACAGCACCTCGAACGTCGCGAGGGGCATCATCACGTTGATCTCGAGCTGGCCCCCCTGAACGGCAAAGGCGGTCGCGGTGTCGGCCCCGATGACGTGGAACGCGACTTGGTCGAGGCACTCCGCTGCGGACGGGTTGACCTTGCCGGGCATGATCGACGAACCGGGCTGGATCTCGGGAAGACGGATCTCGTCGAACCCCGTGGCCGGCCCGCTGCAGAGAAGGCGGAGGTCGTTCGCGATGCGCACGAGCTCGAGACCCAGTGTCCGAAGCCACCCCGACGCGGCACCGAGCGGCCAGCGGCTCTGCATCGTCTCGAACGGGTCCCGGGCCACGCGGAGCGGGAGGCCCGTGAGACGGGCGTACTCCTCTACGGCGCGCGCGCGGAATCCGGGCATCGAGTTGAGGCCGGTTCCGACCGCACTGCCGCCGAGCGGCAGCTCTGCGAGACCGCTCTCGACGCTCGGGAGAAGCTCCACAACATGCTCGAGCGCGGTCGCGTACGCGTGGAACTCGGCTCCCAGCGTGATCGGGGGTGCATCCTTGAGATGCGTCCGGCCGGCCTTGGGAAGGCGGCCGAATTCCTCTCCCTTGCGCCGGAGGCTCTCGACCAGGGTTCCGAGGGAAGACCGCAGGTCTCGGAGGGCGAGGAGTACCGCGACCTGGGCCGCCGCGGGGTAGGTGTCGTTGGTCGACTGCCCACGGTTGACGTGGTCGTTCGGGCTGATCTGGTCGTACGCGCCGCGGGGCTTCCCAGCGATCTCGAGAGCTCGATTCGCGAGCACCTCGTTCACGTTCATGTTGGTGCTCGTCCCCGCCCCCGCCTGGAAGACGTCCACCACGAACTGATCGTCGAATCGACCGGACGCCATCTCCTCGGCCGCCGCGCGATCAGCTTT
>DASPTO010000077.1:0-3349 GCA_035623375.1 Thermoplasmata archaeon | reverse complement strand
GCCGACGGTCAGCTCGGCGATCACATTTGGCCGGGGAGCGTTGTGCCAGTCGCCCGGGACGTCCCCCGCGACCGTCGGGTCGTAGATCCTGGTGGCGAGCCCCGCACCCCGAGCCGCTCGTACGATTGCGTCCGCGGCGCGCAGGTAGTTCGGCTTCTCCCACCGGCCGTGGGCGAGGTCCTCAAGGTTAGTTGGTGCGATCGATACGAGCTGGGCGAGAAGCCGCAGGTTCTCTTCGCCCCCGATCGCCTGAGCCGCCGAGGAGGAGCTCTCCTTGGATGACCCTGTCGACATCGTGACCTCACCGAAGAGCAAGGAGGATCACGAGCGAGCTCGTCAGTAGCAGGAGCAACGTCGCCGCGAACATGTGGGTGAACATCGACAGCGTGTCACCGAGAGAGGTCAAAAGGCGAGTGGTGTAGCCGGGGCCGAGGATGGGAACCTCCGCGACATCCCGCTCGCCGAACTGGACGGTCACGGGGGTCAGGTCGGTCAACGCAGCGTCCAGGACCGTTCGCGACTCGCGGATCAGACCGTCGAGGGGATACCGCTCCCCGACCGGGTTGATCCCCCCATCGACCTCGTGAACGACGTGATTGTCGGTGGTGAAAACCTCCGCGACATCGACCCGCTCTTTGAGCGCCCGGACGATCGGTTCCCACCGACCCAAGAGGAGATTGTTGCCATCGATGACCACGTACCCGGTCGTCGCACCCCCGACGCGAACGACGAGCGCGCGGAATCCCTCGGGCCCGATTCCGTCGCGGCCAATCGAGTAGCCCTTTCGGCCCGCGGTGCCCACCTCGACCGGACCGTCTCGTGCTGCGGCGACGGCCGCCTTGACCGCGGCCTTCGCGTCGGCGACCAGCTTCTCCGCGAGGGGCGTCCCGTAGACGATGTCCCCCTTCCCTTCCACGTACGAGTTGTGAGCGTCCACCAGGACGACCGGAGGTCCGCCCTCCCGGGCAACCTCCCGCACGATGCGGTCGGCCACGCTGTATGCGATGTCGTCGGTGGGTGAGGGAGCTTGGCTTACGACGAGGAGGACCACGTCTCCAAGCAGCTGCGCGCGCGCGAGGCTCCCTTCGTAGGGCGAGACCAAGGGGCTTCCACGGTTCGCCCCCGCCTTCGGAGGCGCAGCGAGGACCTCGCGGATTGCCGCCGCGACCCGGTCCACCTCCCGGTCCGACGGTAGGTCGAGGTCGTGGTCGCACGGAGTATGAGGTACGATCACGGCGCCGGCTGCGGGCCCTAACTTCTCCGACAGTTTGCGCGGGAGGTCGCTGGACCCGAGCGCCGCGAACGGTCCGGGATGGACCGTCGGCAACGCGAGCGTCACCTTGACCTTCCCGTTCTCGGAGAAAACGACGGCGCGCGCGACGATGTTTCCGGGGATCGCTCCCTTTTCGAAGAACTCCTCGAGGGCCTGAGTCGCCTCCGGGTCTCGTTCGCTCACGTGGTCGAGCAAGGGTCGGATGAGAGATACACCCGAGATCCCGAACTCGCGACGGATCGGTCGGTCGGATGCGCGGATGAGGGCGAACGCCGCGACGAACGCGAGCGCGAGGAACGCCGCTGTTTCCCCGAGCAGGAGGGGGGTCGGCGTGTAGATCACGAACAACCCTGCGAGGTAGAGCACCGGCTGGAGGAGGGAGGGGGCGAGCATCCGGGCGTGGCTCGGGTTGGAGACACCGTAGAGGCTCGAGTGACGGAACCAGAACATCGGGCCCGCGAGGAACACGCTGAGATAGGCGAGACCGGGGACGAACGACGGTTCGATTCCGGCCGCGAGCCGCCAGAGCGCGGCGATCGGTAGCAAAAGGACGAGGGTCGTCAGCACGAGGAACGAGCTTCGGTGGAACTCGAGCCGCCCTCCCAGCGCGGCGCAGAGCGGTGGGGTGACGAGGGCGGTGAGGATCGCGGGAATCAGCCCGACAATCAGAAAGCCTTCGAGGAACCGACCCAAGTCCGGAAGGAAAAGGAGCGCGACGAGCGCCGAGCTCGCGAGCACGATCAATCCGTAGGCCACCGGTTGGGAGGGCGCGCGGAACAGGACGTGGCCCCGACGAACCTGCTCGTAGTTCGAGTCGGCAGAAGCGGTGGGGTTAGCTCCGGCGGGCACGCTTCACCTCCTCGAGGATCGAGTCGAACGACGTGCTCAAACCTTCCTCTTCGGTGATTGTTCCGGTCACGAGAATGTCCGCCCCAGCCCGGAGGAGCGCGCCCGCGTCCGCGCCCGAACGGATACCGCCCCCGACGATCAAGGGGATATGGATGGCTCCGCGAACGGCTCGAACCATCTCGGCAGGGACGGGTTCCGGTGCTCCCGAACCGGCCTCCAGGTAGACGAACCGCATTCCCAGAAGCTCCGCAGCAAGAGCGTACCCAATCGCTCCCGAGAGGTCGTCTCGAGGAACCGGGTCGACCGCACCGACCTCCCCGACTCGCATCCCCGGAGCGATTACAAGGTATCCCATCGGGATGGCCTCGAGCGCCATCCGCTGGACCGTCGTGGCAGAGCGAGCGTGGGTACGGATGACAAGGTCGAGATTGCGCGAGTTGAGGAGGCTCATGAACAGGACCGCATCCGCATCCGGCGTCAAGGACCCCGGGCCTTCGGGGAAAATGATCGCCGGGATGGTCACGGCCGCCTTGATCGCACGCGCCGCCTCCCCCATCACGTCTCGGGAAATCCCCGTAGAGCCGCCGAGCAGGATTGCGTGACTTCCGAGCGCAGCCGCCCCTCGCGCGACCTCGGCGGCCTTCGCTCCGCGCGATTTGTCCGGGTCGATAAGCGTGAAGTGAAGAGGGCCGCCCGCGAGCTGGTCGCGAAGGCTCCGTTCGACCCGTCCGGGCGACGGAGGAAGCGTCACCGGAACGCCACCGCGAGGAACGCGAAGAGGGCCACGGTCATCGCCACCTTGCTCATTGTCTGTTCGTAATGCAACCGGCCGGGGAGGTACGCGACCGACACGACGAAGATCGCGTCGGCCGCCCCGACCAAGACGATGTAGATAATCCCCACCATGGAGGCCGGAGCCACGAACCAGACCAGAGGTACGATGCTGAGCGCGATTCCGCCGGCCACCGAAACTCGGGCGACTGCAGAGGACATCGCGAGTCCGAACCGCTGGGGGAGGGTCGTCCGACCGATGTCCCCTCGGACGTCCTCCATGTCCTTGATGACCTCCCGGCTTAGGGTCGCGAGGAACGCCATCGCTCCGAACGGCACGAGAACGAGGGCATTCCCGGCGGCCGCCCCTCCGTAGAGGAACACCGCACCGGTAAGAAAGGCGACCGTGAGATTCCCGACGAAGCCTGCGCTCTTGAACCGGAATTCGTACGCGAG
>DASPTO010000076.1:0-2810 GCA_035623375.1 Thermoplasmata archaeon | reverse complement strand
CCGATCCTTTTCCCGATCCGGCACGTCGCGGATCGAGAAGATCACGTCGAACCGAGAAAGGAGCGTCGGGGGAAGGTCGATCTGTTCCGAGATGGTCCGGTCGTTCGTGAACCGACCCCACTTGGGGTTGGCCGCAGCGAGGACGGGGCATCGGGCATTGAGTGTGGACGTAATCCCGGCCTTCGCGATACTCACGGTCTGCTGCTCGAGGACCTCGTGCATCGCCGAGCGATCTTCGACGCTCATCTTGTCGAGCTCGTCGATCACCGCCATCCCACCGTCGGCAAGGACGAGCATCCCCGCCTCGAGGACCCACCGGCCCCCCGCGAAATCGTCCTTGACGGCGGCGGCGGTGAGGCCGGCGGCGGTGGCTCCCTTTCCGGAGGTGTAGATTCCGCGCGGCGCTACGTCTGCGACGTACCGCAGCAGCTGGCTCTTTGCGGTTCCGGGGTCTCCCACGAGAAGGCAATGGATGTCGCCTCGGACCCGGACGTTGTCGGCGTGGTGCTTCTCGACCCCGCCGAACAGCTGGAGTGCGATCGCCTCCTTCTCCTCCTCCATCCCCTTGATGGTGGGCGCAAGGGAGAGCACGATCTTGTCGACGACCGTGGGGTCGCCGCGGAACTGCTCGATCAGCCGGAGGTCGTCGGGGGTCGTCTCGATCTCCTCGTACTCGAGGGACTTTGACTCGAACGAGTTGCCGACCATCATGAGGTCGAACGTCGTGTTCCGAACGACTCCTCCGCGCGACGCGCTCGCCCTCTGGAAACTCTTGAGGATCCCGTTGAGGACGATCCGGTTTCCGGGGAGCATCTTTCCGGTGAGGTCCTCCGTCAGGAGGACGGAGATCCCCTGGGGATGAGCGCCGTGCCGCAAGGTTTCAGGATGCTCCTGGATTTCGATGCGCTGGGCATCGACGTAGGTGGATTCCTCGGCCACCAGGCGGAAGCGCGTGCGTCCCTGCGACTTGCCGCAGCCTCCCTGAGATTCTGGGCACTCGAGCGGTTCCCGGAAGACGAGCGAAGTCTCGTCCTGCTCCTCGTGGAACTTCGTCCGGCACGAGACGCACTCGAACACCGCGTCCCGGATCTGGGGGCGCACTTCGGTGACCCGGCGAACGATCCCGTCGAGCGCGAGCAGGCGGTTCAGGTCCGACTCTCGGATCGCACGGACCGCGCGGTGCGCCGTCGGGGGAAGACCCACGACCCGGACCCGAAGCTCATCGGCCTCGGGGCCGGCGACGGGAAGGAGGTCTCGAAGGGCCCGAACCCCCGCATCGAGGACCACCTCGGGACGCTCGAGGAGCAGGTCGGCGAGCGGGGTGTCGATGCTGTCGAGGAGCGAGAACGGAACGTCGAGAGAACGCTCCTCGGGGAACCGGTCGTGGAGCTGGAGGACCCGGGGGCGAAGGCCGGCCTCCTCGAGCACCGAAGCCCACCGGCTCTGGAGCTCGGGGGGCGCGGGGAGGGTCCTCTTGACAGCAACCATGCAATGCGTCCTCCGCTACGGTTCGAGGCGGTAGCGGTCGCGGGGGAAGAGGATGGCCTCCCGTATATTGGAGAGCCCCGCGACGACCTGCACGATCCGGTCCACTCCGAGGCCCCAGCCGCCGTGAGGCGGCATCCCGAACCGAAACGCTTCGAGGTATCCGGCGAAGTTCTCGGGGTCCAATCCCGCGTTCAGGATGTTCTGCCGGAGCTGGTCGACCCGATGCTCCCGGGCTCCCCCGCTCGCGATCTCGAGCCCCCGAAAGTCGAGGTCGAAGTAGTACGTGAGCCGGGGGTTCGCATCCTGCCGCTGCGCGTAGAACGTCCCGGCCTTGATCGCGGTCGGGAAGTCGGTGATGAAGTAGAGGGGAGCCCCGTACTCGCGCTCGACGTGCTCGCCGATCGCCCTCTCGTCCTCGGGCCCGAGGTCGTTCTCCGCCCCAGGGCGACCGAGCCACTCCATACACCGTTCGAACGAAACCCGGGGGAACGGCGTCTTCGGCTCCGGGATTCGCTCGGCGTACGGGTTCCCCCGACGCTCAAGCTCGGGCCGGGCGAACCGGAACGTGTCGCAGACGACGCCCTCGAGGATCGCTCGAACGTCCTCCACCGAGTCGATGAACCCGACCTCGGCGTCGAGGCTCGAGAACTCGGTCACGTGCCGGACCGTGTCGGATGGCTCGGCGCGGAACGCGGGCGCGATCTCGAAGACCCGCTCGAAACCGGCCCCGATCAGCATCTGCTTGTAGAGCTGCGGGCTCTGGGCGAGGTACGCGCGACCGTCGAAGTAATCGACCGCGAACAACGTCGCTCCTCCTTCCGCGCCCTGTCGAAGGAGCTTCGGGGTCGCGACCTCGAGGAAGTCCCGCCGGAGGAACGCGTCCCGGAAACCGGCGAGCAGTACGGTCCGAAGCTCGAAGATCGCTCGAACGGCGGGTTTGCGTAGGTCGAGCACACGGTGGTCGAGCCGGGTGTTGAGGTCGGCGCTCACCTTGTCGACCACGCCGAGCGGGAGCGGGACCTCGGCGCGGGCAATCACCTCGGCCGAGGCGGGAAGAACCTCGACGCCCCGATTCGCCTTCTCGGAGCGGCGGACCTGTCCCTCCACCGAAACGACCGACTCTCGCGGAAGCTCCGAGAACAGCGAGAAGAGCGCCGGGTCGGTCGACCCCTTCTTCAGGGTCACCTGGGTCGTCCCCGACCCATCCCGGAGGAGCGCGAACGCGACCCCGCCGAGCGCCCGGTAGTCCTCGAGGTGCCCGGCGACTCGGACCGTCGCGCCGTCGAGCTCTTTCAGCTCACGCGAGAGCCGGCGCGGGGGCG
>DASPTO010000075.1:0-14003 GCA_035623375.1 Thermoplasmata archaeon | reverse complement strand
CCCCGTGCTCGATCGGTCGACCGACCGTCTGCTCGAGGAATTTCTGAACGATCGGCATGCGGGTCGGACCACCGACCGGGACAATCCGGTTGATCTGGTCCTTCGGGATCTTGGCGTCACGAATCGCCTGCTCGACCGGAGCACGGCAGCGCTCCACGATCGGGCGGACGAGCTCCTCGAGCTTGGCGCGCGTGAGCGGAAGGGCGAGGTGCTTCGGCCCTTCGTTCGTCGCCGTCAAAAAGGGGAGGTTGATCTGCGTCTCCATCGTCGAGGAGAGCTCGATCTTCGCCTTCTCCGCGGCGTCCCGCACGCGCTGCATCGCCATCTTGTCGTTGCGGATGTTCACGCCGGACTCCTTCTGGAACTCAGAGGCAATCCACTCGGTCACCGCGTTGTCCATGTCGGTACCACCGAGCTGGGTGTCTCCGCTGGTGCTCATGACCTCGAAGACGCCCTCACCGAAGTCCATCAGGGTTACATCGAGAGTTCCGCCACCCAAATCGAAGACGAGAATCTTCTGGTTCTTCCCGGCCTTGTCAAGCCCGTAGGCGAGCGAGGCGGCCGTCGGCTCGTTGATGATTCGAATGACGTCCAGCCCTGCGATCGCGCCCGCGTCCTTGGTCGCTTGGCGCTGGTTATCGTTGAAGTACGCCGGGACGGTGATGACGGCCTTCTCGACCTTGTCGCCCAGGAACGCTTCGGCGTCCTTCTTGATCTTCTGCAGGAGGAACGCGGAGAGCTGCTGCGGAGTGTACTTCTTTGCGTAAATGGTGTACATGTAGTCGGTGCCCATCTTCCGCTTAAACGCGGTGACGGTTCCGTCCGGGTTGGAGATCGCCTGACGCCGAGCGGGCTCCCCCACGATGAGCTGGCCGTCCTTCGTGAACGCAACGTACGACGGGAACGCCTTGCCGCCCCCGACGGTCGTCCCTTCGGAGCTCGGTATGATGACCGGGCGTCCGCCTTCGAGGACCGCCGCTGCGGAGTTGCTCGTTCCCAAGTCAATCCCTATGATTTTGGACATGGTTTTTCGTCCTGGGTCCGGATCACCAGAGGGCAACCGAGTCCCTAGGATTCCTCGGCATTAGTAAGAAAGGACTCATATAAAAAGGCATCTATTTTCTCCCTCGGGGGTGGGGACTTCTCGCGGCTTCCCCGCCCCGGTGGCGGAAGGCTCAGCCGAGGGCTGGGAGGACCTCACGAGTCTTGGTGGCGGAGCCGCGAGAAGACCTCCACGAGCTGGTTGTCGGGGTCGAGAAAGTGAATCGTCCGGAGCCCCCAGGCGGGTCGGTCGGTGGGCCCGCGAAAGAGGCGGACTCCCTGTCGCTTGAGACGGGCAGCTTCCCGGTCGACGTCTTCGACCTCGAGGATCACCACAGCCCCTCCCACGCTCTTGCGAGACGCTCGGCGCGACGCGAGTCCGACCGCGCGGGCCATCAGTTTTCGATCGTAGATTGCGAGCAGAGGCCGTCCTCGCCAGACGAACTCGCCGTAGGGTGGCTCGCCGTGCCCCTTCGCAGGGATGAGGCCGATCCGGTCCCGGTAGAAATGCCAGGTCTTCCGGAAGTCATTCGCAAGCAGCCGAACGCCGTAGAACCCGTGGTCCGTGCGCCGCGCCGTCGCCATGCGAAGACAATTGCCTGTTCTACTTGAAGGGGAGGGAGACAGTCCGGCTCGCCGAAGGGAGCAGCCCCGCAGTTCCTACCGGATTCGCAGCGAGGAAAGGTTCACCGACGCGCGAGGGTACCGCAGCTTCAGGCCCTCGAGTGTCTCCACGAGGATCGAGGAGAGCGCGAGATTCCGGTACCACTTGTGGTCGGAGGGCAGCACGTACCACGGTGCCCACGGGGTGTTCGTTCGGTCGAGGACGTCTTCGTAGGCCTCTTGGTACTTGCCCCAGAAGCGCCGCTCGTGGAAGTCGGCGATGCTGAGCTTCCAGCGCTTGGTAGGGTCGCGGATCCGTTCCCTCAGGCGTCGAGCCTGCTCCTCACGGCTGATGTGGAGGAAGAACTTCACGATCGTGTTCCCGCTATCGGTGAGCCACTTCTCGAAGGCGTTGATCGCGCTGAACCGTTTCGACCAGACCTTGCGAGGAACGAGGTTGTGTACCCGCGCGACCAGGACGTCCTCGTACTGGCTCCGGTTGAAGATCACGATCTCGCCCCTCGCTGGCGCATCCTTGTGGACCCTCCACAGGAAGTCGTGGGCAAGCTCTTCGGGAGTCGGCTGCTTGAACGAGCTCACCCGCACGCCCTGGGGGTTGACTCCCTCGAAGACGTGACGGATCACGCCGTCCTTTCCACTCGTGTCCATCCCCTGCAAGATCACGAGGAAGCCCCGCCGAGAGTCTGCGTAGAACAGTTCCTGAAGTCGGTCGAGCTCATTGCGCAGGGAGAGCAGGGCAGCATCGGCCTTTCGACGGCTGCCATGCCAGCACGAGGTGTCGGCAGGGTCGAACTTCGAGAGGTCGACCTTCGTGCCTGGCGAAAGTCGGAGCGCACCAAACGAAGCGTTCACCCTGGTCGATCTCCCGTGGACCCCGCGGCAGGTTCCGTCGGGCGGTGATTGTTCCCGAGCGTCTCATGCGCCGACTCTCGAAGGATCTCGGGAAGTCGGCCCTGCGCGGCCTGGATCGCGGGCTGGTCCCCGCCAGGACCCCTCAGGATGTGCGCGATCCCGACCGCGATCAACCCTCCCACGATCGGCCCGACGATGTAGATCCAGGCGTACCCCAAGTTCCCGCCCACGATGTCCGGCCCAAGGGAGCGAGCGGGGTTCATGGACGCGCCACTGATCGGTGCGGAGAACAGGCCGGCGAGGGCGATGTACCCTCCTACGGCGATGGCGGCGAGGGCCCCGATGTTCTGCGCCTTCGACGCCGTCCCGAGGATTGTGCTCACGAGTCCCATGGTGAGGATCACCTCGAGCGCGAGCGCCTGATACGGGTTGACCCCGGGGCCGGGGTTCGTAGCACCGAGCGAGCCGACATTTCCAAACAGCCAGAGCAGGCATAGGCTCGCGAGGAGGGCCCCGAGCATCTGCGCGGCGATGTACCCCGGCACGCGTCTCCACGGGAAGTCCTTTCGAGCTGCGAACGAGATGCTGACGGCTGGGTTGAGGTGGGCGCCCGACGTCGCCCCCATGAACAGGATGATTGCCATCACCATGAGGCCCGGAGAGACGACCTGGGCCGCCGGACTCACCTTCCCTCCGCTGACCGCATTGATGGTCCCGGCCCCGGCCGCGACGAACACGAGGAGGAACGTCCCGAACCCTTCCGCGAAGAGACGACGCCACTCGAGCGACGGGTTGCGGAAGTCCCGTTGAACGAGTTCGAGCGGCCGGGTCGCGAACGAGCTCACGACGACCTCGGAGGGCCGTCCCGAGAGCGGGTTCATCATCGCTTCGGGGCCTCGAATAGGAACATCTCGGGTGGCGTTCGCGTAGGGTGAGTTACACCCGACGGTCGAAAAGAGGCGGTCGAGCGGAAGGCTCCCGGTTTCAGTCTTGGAAAGAACATCGATCGTGAACCCTCGCTTCGACCGCTCCGGTCGAGGTTAACAGCATCACGCGAGCCCAGGTAAAGTACGTATCGCGAACCCCCCCGGCGCGTCGGAAGGAGGAGTTTGCCCATGACGGTTTCTCTTGAGGAGAGATGAGGCCTGGAGCGTGGCCTTGCCCCTTGCGGTACGGGAACGCTTCGACCGGGCCCAAAAGCGGCACCGCAGCGCTTTGTACGAGAGCATCGTCGTCCAGGTCGTGCCGATTCCGCGACGACCAGCTTCTCCGCAACGTCGCTCCCTTCCGAAGGCGATCTTCTTCGACATGGACGACACGGTCTTCGACCACTCGATGACCTGTCGTCGAGCACTCGGCCGGTTGCGCGCGTCGGAATCACGGCTTCGTGGGCAGCCGCTCGACTCCATCTGGCGGGAGTACCTTCGCCTCCTGGACGCGGTCCAGCCCGACATATTCGCCGGCCGGATCACCGTCTCAGAGGCGCGTTCGGAACGGTTCCGCCGCCTCGCCCGCTTCTGCGGTTCGGAGGTCTCCCCGAGCGAAGCGGCCGAGCTTTCTCGGCAATACCGCGAGTTCTACCAATCGTTGCGGCGCGCGGTCCCCGGGGTCCGTCGCGTCCTCGAACGGCTCCAGGGTCGGACGGTCGTCGGAATCGTCACGAACAACGAGGTTCCCGAGCAGGAGGAGAAGTTGGACTTCCTCGGCGTCCGACCCCTGATCGACTTCATGGTCGTCTCCCAAGGGGTAGGCGTTGCGAAACCGGACCCCGGGATATTCCAAATCGCTCTCGAGAGGGCCGGCACCCGTCCCGAGGAGACAGTGATGATCGGCGATTCGTGGGCGAGCGACGTCGCGGGGGCAAGGAATGTCGGGATTCGCCCCGTCTGGTTCAACCGATTCCATCTCGACCGCCCCGACCCCTGGCCGGTGCCGCAGCTCGACTCGTTCCGGCCCCCGTCGCGGGCCGAGTCCGCAGTCCTTGAGGCACAGGCCGGTCGCACGTAGCCGGCGCCCCGCTCTCCCTCCGCATTATATCGCCCCTCCCGATGCGCCGGCGATGGGCGGAGCCCGTGAGTCGTGGCTCTCCGCTGCCCGCCGGACCCTTCCGGCGATGCGAGCGTGGCGGATGGCCTTCCACCAAGAGCCCGAGCTGTCGCTCCAAGAGGACCACACGCAAGAGAAGGTCGTCGCTGCCCTTCGCGAGCTCGGAGTCCCGTATCGGACGTTCGACGACTTCCACGGGGTAGTGGGCATGATCGGGGCGGACCGGTCCGGGCCCGTTGTCGCGCTTCGGGCCGACATGGACGCCCTCCCTGTGACCGAGCGGACCGGGCTTCCGTATCAGTCCCGGTCTCCCGGGAAGATGCATGCGTGTGGCCACGACGTCCACATGTCGGCGCTCCTCGGGGCAGCCGCCATGCTCGTGCGTACCGGTCGGTCGACCGGTGGCCCAGTCAAGCTCATCTTCCAACCGGCCGAGGAAGAGGGCGACCGGGGCGGTGCCCTCCCGCTCATCGAGCGGGGCTGTCTCGAGCAGCCGAAGGTCGATTTTGTGGTCGGGCAGCACGTCGAACCCTCTCTTCCTCTCGGGACGGTCGGTTGGCGGGTCGGGCCGACCATGGCCGCCGCGGACTACGTCCAGATCACCGTTTACGGACGAGGTGGCCACGCCTCCACCCCGCAGCAGGGACCGGACGCCATCGTGATCGCTAGCGAAGTGGTGACCGGCCTCCAGACGCTCGTGAGCCGTGTCCGGGAGCCGACCGACCCGGTCGTGGTGAGCATCGGCTCGGTCCACGGTGGTACGCGGCACAACATCCTCCCGAGCGAGGTCGTTCTCGAAGGAACGGTCCGGACGCTCCGCGCGAACACACGCGACCTGATGGAGCGGACCCTCAAGCGGCGAGTTCGCGCCATCGCTGCGAGCCATGGGGGGCGCGTTCGGATCGAGTACCGGCGCGGATATCCGGCCCTCATCAACCCGTCGGACCCAACCCGAATCGTGGCCGAAGGGCTCTCGGCGGAGTTCGGCCGGAAGAATGTGGTCGAGGTCGACCATCCGCTGATGGGAGCCGAGGACTTCGCTCGGTACCTCGAACGGGTGCCGGGGACCTTCCTCCGACTCGGCGTCGGAATCCCCGACCGGCCCGCGAGCCTCCACAGCGCCACGTTCGCGCCCGACGACCGAGCGCTCGTCGTCGGTGCGGCAGTCCTCGTGACCGCCGCAGAGAGCCTCCAGCGGTCCTCTCCATGAACGTCGCCCAAGTGCGGGAGGACTTCCCGGCCCTGCGACCGCGCGAGGGACGGACCGCGCCCGCGTACCTCGACTCGGCGTGCATGTCGCTCGTGCCGTCGTCCGTGCTGGACGCGATGGAGGAGTACTACCGAGACTTCCCCGGATGCGCCGGCCGGAGCCTTCACCGATTTTCGGAGGAGGTCGGTCGGAGGTTCGAGGCGGCTCGAAGCGCCTTCGCCGAGTTCCTCGGACGCAGAGACCCGCGGGGGGTCGTCTTCCTGCGCAACGCGACCGAGGCGATCAACCTCGTCGCGCAGGGCCTTCCGTGGGAGCCCGGAGACCGGGTGCTCATCTCCGACCGCGAGCACAACTCGAACCTGGTCGTCTGGCAGCGTCTCGCGTCGGAGCGGGGGATCCGGATCGAGGTGCTTCCTCTCCCCGACGACGGAAGCTTCGACCTCGCGGGTCTCGAGGACCGCCTCCAAACCCGCGTTCGACTCGTGAGCCTGTTCCACACGTCCAACCTGGACGGCCAGACGCTCCCGATCCGTGAGATCACCGAGCGCGCGCACGACGCGGGGGCGCTCGTGTTGTTCGACGGGTGCCAGGCAGCACCCCACCAGAAGGTGGACCTCGACCGGGTCGGCGTGGATTTCTACGCCGTCTCCGCACACAAGATGCTAGGACCGACGGGAACGGGCGTTCTCGCCGCAGCGGTCGGGCCGCTCGAGGGTCTGCGCCCTCTGGTCGTCGGCGGGGAGACGGTCGAATGGTCGACTCTCGAGAGCCACTCCCTCCGGCCTGCCCCCTATCGGTTCGAGGCCGGCCTTCAGAACTACGCGGGGGTGATCGGAGCACACGCCGGCATCGACTACCTTCGGCGCGTCGGGTTCGAGGCAGTCGAACGACAACAGCTCGCGGTGAACATCCGTGTCAGTCAGGCGTTCGAGGACGAACCGAGGGTCCGCGTGCTCGGCCCGCCGGACCCTCGGGACCGCTCCAGCGTGTTTGCGTTCACGGTCGACGGGGTCGACCCCAACGACGTCGCCCTCTTCCTCGACGAGGGGTACGACGTCATGGTCCGGTCGGGGATGCACTGCGTGCACTCGTACTATGCCCGTCGGGGTCTCTCGGGAAGCGTGCGCGCCTCTTTCTACCTGTACAACGACCGGTCCGACGCCGACCGGCTCATCGTCGGTCTCCGGGAGCTCCTGCTCCGGGTCCCTCGGTCCCCGGCTACCGGTACATCGGCGGGGACGGCTGCGTCGAAGGCTCGGTCCGGCTCCGCTCCGCGGCGTGCTTCTGGATCGACAGGAGCTGCTGCTCGATCCGCTCGGCCTCGGCGTAGAGCGGGACGGGGTCGAGCGGAGTTCGGAGAAGGATCCGGTTGATCGTCTCGATCACTTTCGCTGCCGCGCGTGCGTCGGGGTAGTCGGCCTGCGCCTCGGCCAGGAACGTCAGGACGTCAAACCCTCGGCGTCGGCCCTCGTTCAGGAGGACGCCGGCGATTCCCGTGATGACACCCTCCGCGAACGGGATCATGTTGGGTTCGATGTAGAGCTCACGGGCCTTCCGCGTGCTCGCGACCCCGTAGACTTTGACGTCACTGAGCCGGGGAGGACGGCTCGTCCGGGACGCCCCAGGGGCTGCTTCCACGACCAGCCCCTCGGGGGAGACGAGCAGGGAGCAGCGCTGCTCCTGGATCCAATCGAGAATCGTCGTCGCAAGCGGATGAATCACCGTCGGGGCGGGATGGAACTCGGAGACGAACGAGACGAGCTTGTCGGCGCCACGTCCCGCACGGTCGGCCGGAGGGTGACCGGCGTAGATCCGGACCGGATGTTGAGGGATTCCGCTCCGGACGAGAGAGACGGTGGGGAAGGCGGGGGACTCGACGATCCCGATCTGCTCCATCTCGAGCGTGTCGATGAGGTAGTTGGCAACGATCGAGCTCACGAGGCCGACCGACGGGAACCCGTCGATGACGATCGCCCCTTCGACGTCCACCCGCTTGATCTCGTAGATCCGGACCTGGTCCGGTGCCATCGGCATGGGGTTACAGAGACCTCTCGACGATCTGCCCGAGTTCCTTCGAGATGACGTCGACGAGGCTCTTCGTCATCGCCTGCCGAACGTCCGGCGGAAGCGCCGACATTCCCATTCTCGCGACCGCCGTCCCCACCCGGAGGAGGGCCGCGTACTCGCTCGCCCGGGCCGCGAGCAGCGCTCGGACGGCATCCTTGAGGTCCTGGGCCAGCTCGGGGTCGTCTCGGAGCGTCTTCTCCAGGTGACGCCGGATCTCGTCCTTGACGATATCGCGCGTCGCCTCCCGAACGAGCTCTTCGGGACGAAGCAGGTCCCGGGTGCTCCGGAGAATCACGTCGAGCGGTTCGCCCGAAGGCGGTTCCTCGACCATCGGGCGGCGAAGCAAGGAGAGGGGGATAAGGGTTTGGCCCTTTTGGCGGCCCGAGACCGTCGTTGTCGTGCGGTGGGGCGTCGGCCCAAGGAAGGATTTATCCCAACGCGGACCTCGACCCGCCGGCGTGGGCCGGTAGATCAGCGGAAGATCGCTACCTTGGCAAGGTAGAGGTCGCGAGTTCAAAAGGACGGGTCGTAACGAGCGACCTGGCCGGGGATTCTCGCCCGGTCCACTCCCTCGATTCTCTATCGAGACTTTCGGCAGCTGTCGACACCGGGCACCGACAGGAAGACTAGCGCTTTATACCGGGCCTAGGTTGCTCGGTTTCGTGGACGCAGACCTTCGGGAGAAGATCGCGGGCGAAGTGGTCCTCTCCCCTCATCCGGGCCGAACGCTGCGCAAGTGGCGGGAGGATTTCGGGATCTCGCAGAGGGACCTCGCCCGTCGCTTGGTGACCGTTCCTTCGGTCATCAGCGACTACGAATCGGAGAGACGGCTGAGCCCCGGAGCAGGGTTCATCCGACGCTACGTCGAGGCGCTCATCGCGCTCGACACGGACAAGGGCGGGAAGGTCGGGGAGCGGCTCGGCACGCGACCCCACTCGGAGGGGATCCTTGGGATGCGGGAGTTCGCAGTGGCGATCCCGCTCAAGACGCTCGGCGACCGGTTGGAAGCACGCCCCGTCAGTCGCGTCGACCTTCATCGTGACATCCACGGGTTCACGGTCCTCGATGCACCACGCGCGATCCTCTCGATCGATGCGTCGCACTTCGTCGAGGTCTACGGCTGGACCACCCAGCGGGCGCTGATCTTCTCGAACGTGAAGTACGGCCGGTCCCCGATGGTCGCCATCCGCGCCCACCCGATGAAGCCGGCCGCAGTCTTCTTCGCGAACCCGGGTCGCGTCGACCCGCTCGCCATTCGCCTCTCCGAGATCGAGAACATCCCACTCCTCACGACGGCGCTCAACGCGCCGGCCGTGCTCGAACGGCTCGAGGAGCTGTAGGAAAGGACGGTACGTACGATGGAAGCAGGAATCGTGAGCTACGGAGCGTATGTTCCCCGACACCGAATCACGCCGACCGAGATCGGACGCGTCTGGGGGGTCGATGGCGAGGCGATGGGCCAGGGACTCAACGTCCGTCGGAAGAGCGTTCCCGACCCGGATGAGGACACGATCACGATCTCGACGGAGGCGCTCCGGACGGCGCTCGTGCGCGGCGGGATCGACCCGCAGCTGATCGGGGCCCTCTACGTCGGTTCTGAGTCGCATCCGTACGCGGTCAAGCCGACCGCGACGGTCGTTGCCCAAGCGGTCGGAGCGACTCCGAACCTGACCGCGGCGGACTTCGAGTTCGCGTGCAAGGCGGGGACGGCGGCCATCCAGACCTGTCTCGGCCTTGTCGGCGCGGGGATGATCCGCTACGGGGTTGCGATCGGGACGGACACGTCCCAGGGCGCTCCGGGCGACGCGCTCGAGTACTCGGCCAGCGCCGGGGGCGCGGCGTACGTGATTGGAAAGGAGAACGTGATCTGTCGGGTGAACTCCACTGCGTCCTACACGACCGACACTCCCGACTTCTGGCGCCGTGAGGGCCAGAAGTACCCGAGTCACGGAGGCCGCTTCACCGGTGAGCCCGCGTACTTCCGCCACGTCACGGAATGCGCCCGGCGAATCATGGAGCTCGCGAGCACGACCCCGAAGGACTACGGCCACGTTGTCTTCCACCAACCGAACGGGAAGTTCCCGATGCGCGTGGGAAAGCAGCTCGGCTTCACCGACGCACAGATGCGCTACGGGCTCGTCACGCCCTCGATCGGGAATACCTACTCGGCCGCGGCACTCCTCGGCCTTGCAAACGTGCTCGACCATGCCGGTCCCGGGGAACGGATCCTAGTGGTAGGGTACGGCTCGGGAGCCGGGTCGGATGCGTTCGACCTCGAGACGACGGACGCGATCGCGACGTACGAGAAGGGGTTCGGCCGCCCGGTCGAGTACTTCTTGGAGCACGGGGAAGAGATCTCCTATGCCACCTACGCCAAGGTGCGCGGCAAGATCCAGATGGGAGGGGACTAGCCATGCGGGAGGTCGCCGTTCTCGGCGTCGGGCAGACTCGCTTCGGGGAGCTCTGGGACCGCTCTTTCCGCGAGATCGGGATCGACGCCGGACTCCAAGCGCTCGTCGACGCGAAGCTCTCTTCCACCGACCTCGGAGGCCTGTTCCTCGGCAACATGGCGTCGGGGGCCCTGATCGACCAGGAACACATCGCCCCGCTCATCCTGGACGCAACCGGACTGGGGCACCGTCACCTCCCGGCCGTCCGGGTCGAGGGAGGAGGGGCCTCGGGTGCGCTCGCGCTTCACCAGGGGTATCTCGCGGTCGCGAGCGGACTCTACGACTACGTCGTGGTCGGAGGTGCCGAGAAGCTCACGGACGTCCCGGACGAAACGGCTGCGCGGATCACGAGCTCGGCCGCCGACCAGGAGTGGGAGGTCGTCTTCGGCGCCACGCTTCCTGCCCTTTGGGCGCTCGTGGCGCGCCGTCACATGCACGACTTCGGGACGACCCGCGAGCAGCTCGCCCAGGTCGCGGTCCATGCCCACGAGATGGGGTCGAAGAATCCGAATGCCCACTTCCGCAACAAGCTCACGGTCGCCCAGGTGCTCGACGCGGGCCCGGTCGCCGAACCCCTCGGGATGCTCGACTGCGCACCGCTTTCGGATGGAGCCGCCGCGGTCGTTCTTGGCCCGATGGAGCTCGCCCGCAAGCACACGGATACCCCGATCCGGATCGCCGCGAGTCAGGTCGCCTGCGACACGATGGCGCTCCATCAGCGGCGCGAGATCACCCGGCTCGAATCGACGGTCGTCGCGGCTCGACGAGCGTTCGAACAGGCTCGACGAACCCCCACGGACGTCCAGGTCGCCGAGGTCCATGATGCGTACACGATCAGCGCCCTCGTCTCGCTCGAGGACCTCGGGTTCGTCGAGAAGGGCCGCTCGGGCCCCGAGTTCGCGAGCGGCCGGTTTGGTACCGGTGGGAAGACGGTCGTCAACTCCTCGGGAGGGTTGAAAGCCCAGGGACGGCCGTTCGGTGCCGTGGGGGTCGCCCAAGTGGTCGAGATCGTTCGGCAGCTCCGGGGCGAGGCAAAGGACCGTCAGGTGTCCGGCGCACGCCTCGGCCTTGCGCAGGACGTCGGAGGCACGGGCGCGACGACAGTCGTACATCTCCTAGAGAGGACGAACTGAAGGAGGGTCAATGTCGATCGCACGATTCTGGCGCGAAACTCCTCGACGCTACAACCTCGGCGGGTCGAAGTGCACGGTCTGCGGAACGGTCTACTTCCCGCCCCGGGCGGTCTGCCCGGAGTGTACGAGCCACCGGCAGTCGATCGAGCGAATGGTGCCGTTCCAGCTCTCGGGAGAAGGTGAGGTAATCTCCTACACCGTTGTCCATGACGCGGCGGAAGGGTTCGACATGCAGGTCCCGTATGCCCTTGGCCTCGTTCGGACGCCCGAGGGTCCGGTACTTACCGGACAGATCGTGGACATCGAGCCGGCGGACGTCCGGATCGGGCTCAAGGTGCGTGCAACGTTCCGGAAACTCCGGGAGGAGGGACCCTCCGGCGTGATCCACTACGGCTACAAGTTCACTCCTCTCGACGACCCCGGGGTCCTTCCTCCCGCGCGCGGGCCTGTCGGCCCCGTCCCCGGGAAGGACGCCCCGAGGGCCGAGCGGTCCTCAGCGTGACCGCACCCCAGCGACGGAACGGCGTACCTTCTCTGGCCCCGTCCGACGAGCCTCCGGCCGACGAGGAGTACGCGCGAGCGTACGCGGCCGGATACGAAGAGGGGGTTCGCGGCGCGCTCCGGGAGACCCTCGAGCACATCTCCCGCGGGCACACACCGCAAGAGGTGCGGATGTTGACCGCGAGCCGTCTCGCTCGTCTGTCGGAAGAGGTGGAGTTGAAGCGCAAGAGCCTCCTCGCGCCCCCCCGGCGACCGGCGTGGGGCTCGCTCCTTCGCCCTCCCGCGCCCGCGCGCCCGTGGACGGGCCCCGTTGCAGGACGGGCGGTACCGACCGCACGCCTCATGCCCGGCGCGTCTCTCCTCATCCGCGAGGAGCGGCCGAACCGCGCGCTCGAAGTTCTGCGAGCGAATGCGCCGTCCTTCCGACGGGTCGCGGTTGTCTCGATGCGTCCGCCCGAGATCCCGGGGGTCGCGAACGACCATAGGACCGATGTTGTGGTCGGTGGACTCGTCTCTGCGAAGGACCCGAGCCAGGGCACGATCACGCCGGGCGAGATCAGCGGTCGGCTCCGCGAACCGACCGAATCTCCCGGCGGGGCCCTCGTCTACGTCGACGCGCTCGAGTACCTCGCGACCGAGCACGGCCTCGACCTGACCGTCAAGTTCGTCCACTGGCTGGTCACCCAGACGCAGGAGACCGGCTCCGCGCTCCTCGTGTCGTTCGACCCGCGGTCGCTCGATGTGCGCGACGTGAGCCGGCTCGAGCGCGCGTTCGAGAGCGTCCTCTAGGGGGCTACCAGACCATCCGCCCCTTCGCGGCGAGCGGGAGCTCGGACGGTCGGCGTCGCCGGACCATGCGCCAACCGATGAAGGCGGCGTTGACCCGGCCCCGGGCATCCCGGAAGAACCGGACACCACGACGCGCGCCGCCGGAACTCAGAACGAACTCGTCGTTGCCCGCGGGGAATAGCTTGAGATTCTTCGCGATGAACTCGATCCCTCGGAAGTCGGCCCGCAAGTACCGCGACCGCGGCCGAAGTTCGACCCAGATCCCTTCGCCGGAGCAATACCATCCGGCGTACGGGCTTGTCGGTTCCGGGGTCCGGGACGCGCGCGGCGTTTCCTCAAACGGGGTCTTCGGGGGAAGGCCCAGCGCGAGATTGATCGCGGCGGCGAGCCAGAGAGCCGAGGGGGCCCCTTCCGCGTTCGACAGGATGGCTCCGGCGATCCCCTTCCGTGGCGCGGCCGCGATGAGCGAGCTGACGCCCTTCAGCCCCCCACTGTGAGATACGAGGAGCGTCCCGTGATAGTCGGGACAGACCGCCAAGCCGTAGCCGTAGTAGGTGCCGTTCCCGACCTCGATGTGAGGGCGCATCATCGCCGCGACCGAGTGAGCCGAGACAATCCGTTCTCGGTCGACGCGACCACCGGTGAGGAAGATCTGGAGGTAGCGGAGGAGGTCCGGCACGTTCGTGCGGAGCGACCCCGCGGCGCGCAGACAGGTGTCCTCCCACCAATCCTCGCTCGGCACGAGCGCGTGACGCCGCCCTGTCCACTTCGGAGAGTAGAGGGTCGTCACTTCAGGCTGGCGGAGAAGGATCCCCGTGTCGAACACGGTCGAACTCATCCCGGCCGGTCGGAGGATTTCCTCCTCGAGGAAGCGCTCGTATGTGCGACCGGAGGCCCGCTCCACGATCGCTCCGAGCAGCCCGAACGCCTCGTTCGAGTAACTGAAAAAGCGTCCGGGTGGACCGAGCAGATCGTACCGCTCCTCCGAGAGGAAGCGCATCAGCTGCTCGTAGGTATCGATCGGCGCGTGATTCGGGTCGATCCCGACCTTCCGGGCCACCTTTGGGTCGTACGGCGGGTCCCGCCGGAGGCTCCTCATCGACGTGTAGTAGATCGACGGGACGGGCGGCAGCCCAGAACTGTGAGTGAGGAAATGGTGGATCCGGATCGGGTGACGGGCGCTCGCCCCCGGAACGCGAAGCTCGGGAAGATGCCGGGTGACAGGGTCGGTGACCCTTAGGCGACGGTCCTCCGCGAGCCGGAGGATGGCGAGGGCGGTGAACGACTTGG
>DASPTO010000074.1:0-2742 GCA_035623375.1 Thermoplasmata archaeon | reverse complement strand
GAGGAGGCCGACCGACTCGTTCGGGATCGTCGGGGCGGTCGCGAGAAGGTCGTCGTTCGAGACGAGGCGCTCCGCCACGCGGCTCGCGAGCCCCCGCTGCTGGAGCAGGCGTCGTGTCCGCGGAAGGTCGTTCGTGGAGAGGGCCACCAGCGTCTGGTTGCCCTCGCGGGCGACCAGGATCGCGACGCTCTGGATGTTGATGTCCTCTTCGGAGAGCGTCTCGAGGACGCGGAGGAACGTCCCGGCTCGGTCCTCGAGCCGGACGGCGATCATCTCCCGGACCTCGACCGCGAACCCCGCGGAGCGGAGGAGCGCCATCGCCCGGTCGGGGTCGTTCACGATCAGGCGGACCCGGCCCTTGCCGGCCGCGGAGTCGACGCTGATCGCAGCGAGGTTGACCTTCTCCTTCGCGAGGGCGCGGGCGACCCGGGCGAGGGCGCCGGGCCGGTTGGGCAGGGAGAAGGTGAGCTCCCGGAGGGTCATCGGGACGGCCGAGGGGCCAAGAGGTTAAAGGAGCGACTCTGGACCGGATTCTTCCCGGTCTCCGCCGCGCACATATTTATACCCGAACCGGGCCTAATTCACGCTGCTCGAAGCTTCCGTTTCGGGCCGCGGTCCATCTGATGGGGGGAATGGAGGTACATCGGTCGGCGCGACGGTATCGTCGGGCCCGCCGCTTGCGCTCTCAAAAGCGGGGGGTCGTGGCCGTCATCGGCACGCTCCTCGCGCTGCTCGTCTTCTTCGCGCTGTTCGGGATCTTCCTGACCCAGTACGTGCCCCTGTGGATGTCCGACAACGAGTCGGCGTTCACGAGCTCGGTCGCGACGTCGTTCGCGCAGTTCAAGTCGGACGTGGACACCCAGGCCGTGCTCGGGGTACCGCAGACCCTCGGGGCGCCGTTCGTGATCAGTTCGCAGGGCGTCCCGCTGCTCGCCCAACCGACGGAAGGGGCCCTCCTCTTCCTCCCCCAGACCTGCCCGGCCAACTTCTACACGAAGGGGGTTTCGGGGGCGACGTCCGCGAACTTCGGCCAACCCGTGAACCCCGCCTACTGCGTCTTCGAGAACCAGACGATCCGTCCGGGCTTCGGTGGTTCGAGTGCCATCTCGCTCGAGGTGACCACCGGGATCCTTTCCATGCAGCTCCCGAGCCGCTACTTCTCCCCCGAGACGTTCTCCTACGAGGCGGACGGGGTCGTCCAGACGCAGTCGGCGGGCTACCAGATCATGGCCTTCGCACCGCCGTTCAATGTGACCAAGCTCGCGGGGAATACGACGGTCTCCTCGAGCTTCCTCCAGCTCTACGGGAACGCGACCACGGTGGTCGCCCAGGGTTCCGAGGAGGTGTACAGCCACCTCCGGTTCTTCCAGCACATCACCTACAACGGCTACAACTCGACCGGGAGCCTCGCGGCGGGTCATCCCGTGCTGCGGCCGTTCAACTACACCTACGAGATCGGGACCCAGTCTCCGTGCGCCTGGGCCCGGTTCTTGCAGGCCCAGATGAACGCGAGCGGAGTTTCGTATGCGCTGACCCCGACGTACGGTACAACGAGCTACAACTGGACCAACCCGGTCACGCACGTGGCGACCATCCCGTTCACCGGGAGCTGCAGCAATGGCGCGGGGGCGACGACCATTTTCGTGCTGAACATCTCGTCGATTAGCTACGTGTCCGTGTTCTATGCCGGTACCCAAGTGAGCGTCGGCATCGGGAGTTCGTGAGAAAGATGGCCGCAGGTTCGTTCCGCGTAAAGATCCCCCGAACGCCTCCCGCGGGAGCCGAGACCTCCCCGCTGGCCCCGCCGGGGGAAGCCCCGACCGAGCTGCCCGGCACGTTCATCACGGCGATGCCGCCGCTGCTCGAGCCCTCGATGAAGGAACTCGAGGTCAGCGCGGTGAACCCGCCGTACTCGTACTCGCGGGTCACCTACAACGACCGGAACAAGGAGTACCTCTACGAGGTGATCGAGCCGCAGCTCTCCGCGCACGAAAAGCAGCTCGTCGAGCACATCAAGCAGACGCTCAACCGCATCCTCGGGAGCGACGTCGGGGGCATGAGCCCAGCGGACAAGCGGGCGTACCTCCGCGAGGAGGCTCGGGAGTACTTCCGAAGCCGCGGGATCACGCTCTCTCCCATCTCGATGGAGAGGATCATCTACTACACGCTCCGGGACTTCGTCGGCTACGGGCCCGTGGACGCCCTGATCCGGGACCTCGAGGTCGAGGACATCTCGTGCGACGGCGTCGACGTCCCCCTGTTCATCTTCCACGGGAAGTTCGAGAGCGTGAAGACGAACGTCAAGTTCGCCGACGAGGACGCCCTCGACTCGTTCATCGTCATGCTGGGGCAGCGCTGCAACAAGGCGGTCAGCGTCTCCGCCCCCATCCTCGACGGGACGACGCCCGAGGGGCACCGCATCCAGGCGACGTACGGTCGCGAGGTGACCACCCGCGGCGCGAGCTTCACGATCCGTCGGTTCAAGGAGCGGCCGTTCACCCCCGTCGACCTGGTCGCGATGGGGACCGCGAGCGAGGAGATGGTCGCCTACTTCTGGCTCGCCGCGGAACAGGGGGAGTCCGTCATCGTCTGCGGCGGCCCGGCGGCCGGCAAGACGAGCACGCTCAACGCGATCGCGCTGTTCATCCCGCCGACGGCGAAGATCGTCTCGATCGAGGATACTCGGGAGGTGAACCTTCCGCACGAGAACTGGATCCCTGGCGCGACGCGCAGCGGGACCGG
>DASPTO010000073.1:0-5007 GCA_035623375.1 Thermoplasmata archaeon | reverse complement strand
GATTGTCGCGCATCGTCCTCGTCGGGTCCCGAGAGCGAGAGTCGGTAGAAGAACGTCCCGGAGTCGACGACGATGAGACCGACCGGTCGCTTACCCTCTCGCGCCAGCGAGCACGCGGTGGCGATCGCCTTCCCCTGCTCGGATAAGTCCTTCGGGGTCGACAGGAGCCATCGCTTCAGCACTCGGTCGAGATTCTCGCCCGCGATCGCGCGAAGCCGGTCGACGCTCACGCCCTCGGTATCGATGAAGAAGACCCAGCGGTCCTCGAGGGCTACTCGGTTCGCTACCTGGAGGCAGAAGAGCGTCTTTCCGCTCCCCCCCTCGCCGTAGAGCTCCGTCACGCAGTCCGTCTCGAGGCCACCCCCGAGGAGTCGGTCGACCGAAGCGATCCCGGTGGGAACTCGGTCCGACTCCATCCGCCCACTGACACCTTTCCCGCGGTTAACCTCTCCAGCGGCGGGTGCTATCCGGTGAGCCGGTAGACCTTGCCGAGCTCGGGCGGATGGACGGAGGGTCCCACCTTCTCGAACGCTTCCGGGTGTACGGTGTGGATCGGATAGACCGTTCGGGCTCCGGTCGCCCGTATGATCTCGAGGAGCTCCGGCCCCGAAGCATGGCCGCTCGCGTGCATCTGATGGAACTCGAGCCCGAAGTGGTCGATCCAGTTGTGCATCACCCGGTCGTCGACGTCGTCTTCGCTGAACGGTTCGCTCATCGAGTGGAGGAAGGGGCATCCCTTGGGCGGCCTCAGGTCGATGAGCTCGGGAAAGTGGGCGAGGTCGAGCGCGAGAAGGTACTTGCGTCCGTTCCGGCGGACATCTTCCGACGGGAGCGCCTCGTCCAGGAACGGACGCTCCCACAGGTACGAGACGCGCTTCTTGCGGATGTGCACCTGTAGGCCCGGTGCCTCACCCGGAACGGGGATCTCGCCCCGACCGAATCGGGGGGCTACCTGAGCGAGGAGATGCGCGGTTCGGGTCGACACGACGAGCTCCCGGTCTGCCGCGATGGCGGCCGAGTAGAGCGTTCGCAAACGGTCGATGTCGCGAGGGTACGTGCAGGCGAGCGCAAGCTCGGGGCTCGCGTTGAGGACCCGGTCGACCGCACTGCGGACCCCGGCTTCCGTGAAGTTCTTGCGAGGGTCCGGGCCCGCCCGTGTCCCCTCGATCAGCAGCGCGTCGACCTTCTCCCGAGCGACGGCGTCGAAGAAGGCATGAGTGTCGGCCGCGCGAGGACCGTGGTGACGGAAGTCGCCCGTGTAGGCGAGCGTGCCCTCACTCGCATGCACGAGGAACCCGTAGGCAAAGGGGATCGAATGGTCAACGGGGTACGGGACGACCTCGAGGTTCCCGACCCGAATCGGTTGTCGGTCCGAGAAGACCCGCCAGGGATGGGTCCCGTACTTCGTCCGGGTCGACGTCTCGATCGCCGAGAGGAGGGTCCGGGTCCCTTCGCCCACGCAGACCGGGATGTCGGGGTCGATGATGTCGAGGTACGCGGCGTGGTCGGCATGGGCGTGGCTCAGGAAGATCGCATGCACCTCGGGCGACGCGTAGGGGAACTCTCCGTCCCCGAGCGCCTCGCGAGAATAGAGCCCGGGGAGACGCGGGATCAGGTCGAACTCGAGAAGGTCCTTGGCCCGACAGGTCGAGCGGGGCTGGAGGTAGTCCACGTAGAACTCCTCGACGTGGGGGGAGAACGACGGTCCAAAATCGAACAGAATCCGGTCGGGGCCGTCCTCGACGAGGATCTTGTTGCCGCCAATTTCGTGCACTCCGCCGAGGAACCGGATGGTCGGACCCTTCACGCCCCCGGGAGAGGGTTCTCCCTGAAACGGTTTGTCGGGTCCCCTGGCCGAGACGCTTATCGCCCGGACATCCTCGAGGGCGCGATGGCGCCCCGTCGAGCGGCCCGGCCTGGACGTGCTCTGTCGAGGGAGCGACGCAACCCCCCGGCCACGCCGTCGGAACATCGAGGGGTCGTCCGCTTGGCATCCCGTCTTGCTTCCGAGGTCGACCCCACGGATAAGGCCGCAATCCTTCTGGCGGGAAGTTGGGCCCGGGGCGACGCTCACGAGGCCTCCGACATCGATCTCTGGGTGGTCGGGAAGAAGCGGGGGAACCGGGTCCTCGAACGCGAGGGCCGGATGGTCTGCGTGAGCTACACCACCGCTGCCGAAGCGCGCCGGGAGATGCGGACCCCTCGCCGTCTGGATGGGGCGGTCCCGGGATGGAGGAATGCAAGGATTCTCCGAGACCCACGGGGCGTCGCCGCGACGCTGAAGCGTGAGGCGCGTGCGTTCCGTTGGACCCCGGTCCGTCTCGCCCGCGACACCTACGTCGCCGACCAGCTCGTGGGGTGGGCCGAAGAGGTCGCGAAACTCCTGAGGGCGTTGGCCACCGGTGAGAGGGAGACCGCTTCTGTCCAGCGGAACCTCCTCGCGAACCACATGGCGTTTCTCCGTCTCCTCGCCGCCGAGCGCCTGTGGGGCACCGAGAACGGAATGTGGGAGGATGCGGCCCGGCGGTTCGGACGCGAGTTCCGCTCGGCCCAGAGATCGGCTCTCGGAACCGATGGGGGAACGTGGCAGGAGAGCTGCGAGGGGGCCCTCCGCCTCTACTCGCTCACGGCCCGGGCGAACCTCTCTCTCCTTCGAGGAGAGAAGCGACGGATCGTGCTTGCTGCGTGCCGCCGCGCGGGATACCCGGTCGAGGACGGTCGTCGTCCGAAACGCGCTAGCGCGCCTTGAGGACCTTCTTCACGTTCGGGTGTTCCTTCGTGAAGATCTTGCCCCCGCAGTTGTCGCAGCGGACCCCGAAGAGGTTCGCGTCCGACGGGAGCGCTTCCCCACAGCGGATGCAGCGGAACATCGACCGGTTCGACCCTCCCTGAGGGCTTTAAGCGTTGCCCGGGCCCGGCTCCTTCTCGGTCCGCTGGATGGGAGGCGGGGCGGCAAAGATGTACGCGTTCGAGGCGAAGCGCGTGCCGCACCGGCGGCACTCGAAGACGCCGCTCGCGACCCTTCGGAGGGTGACCGTCGAGCAGCGCGGGCACGGCGCCGCGGGGCCGCGAGCCCGGTCGATTTCGACGACCCGTCGGCGGATCCGGATGCCGTAACGGGGGCCCATCCAACCGGTGGGTCCCGCCTTCTTCGTGCGCTTGCTCATTCCGACCCACCTCCCTTCGCGAGGGTACGGTGGCGCTCGCCGTGGCGGAAGGCGCGGCGGACGACGTCCTTTACGTCGTCGGGAGAGAACGCCCCCACGAGACCCTTTTGCATCGCCACCACCCGGCCCATCTCGTCCGTAGCGACCGTGAGACGCCCCTGAGCCGCCCGCTCCTCGTCGAACGTCGGGTCGACCACGATCGTATCGCCGAGGCGCACGAACGTGCACTCGACGGGGTAGTGGACGACCTCGAGCGGATAGTCCGCGTCGGCGACCTCGAACCGCTTTGCGGGGACCGTCGTGTGAGCGAGGGCAGCAACGGCGGCAAGGGCGGACGCGTCGATCAAGTTCCCGGAGTGGTCAAGGACGTGAAGGTCGACGTAGCAGACCCAGCTCTTTTCTCCCGGGGTGACACACAGGCGAGTGAGGTCGATCGTCTCGGCCGCCCGGATCGCGCGGTCGACGACCCGGGAGACCTCGATGGCGCCGGGCTGAGGGGGCCCGGGTTCGAACGTGGGACTCGAGAGAGGAATCAGTTCCGCGTTGGTCGTGAGCACCCCCGCGTTCGGTGTGTCGGGGAACGGTTTTCCGGGTTCCAGCTTGATGCCGCCCAGGACGACGGTGTCACCGAGACGGACCAGCGCGGAACCGTCGGCGGTCGCGACGAACCCCGGTTCGATCGAGATAGGGCGGTATTCGTCCGGGGCCCTCCCGTCGAGTCGCTTTCCCTCGGCCGCGAGGTCGAGGATGTGGGTCGTCAGGATCTCCGCCGAGACCTCTTCGCTCATGCGGAACCTCCCACCGGGCCGACCGCGTAACGCTCGCGGAGCGCCGTCTTCATCTTCTCGTAGATCTCGCGGCAGCCCTGGACCCCGAGGTCGAGCGCCTGAGCGAGCTCGTCCTCCGTCATGTGGCCCTCCATCTGGATCAGCACGAGCCGACCCGACTGGGGCACGAGCGCCATCGGGAGGTCGGCCTCGCCGAAGTTGTCCTCCTCTTTCTTGAGGTCGAGGGCGATCTTCCCGGCGACCTTCCCGACCGCGACCGCGGGCAGAAGGTCCACCATCGGGATGCCGGCGTCGGCGAGCGCCATGGAAGCGGCGACGAGGCCCGCGCAGCGCGTCCCCGCGTTCGCCTGGAGGACCTCGATGTAGATGTCGATGCTCGTTCGGGGGTACTCCTCGGCGAAGACGACCGATTCGAACGCCTCCCCGATGACCTTCGAGATCTCCTGGGAACGCCGGTCGAGACCGGGCCGCTTTCGCTCGTCCACCGCGAACGCGGCCATGTTGTACTTGCACTGAATGACGGCCTTGTTGTTCTGCTGAAGGTGGCGCGGGTGGACTTCGCGGGGCCCGTAGACCGCCGCCATCACCTTGTTGGCGCCCCACTCCACGAACGCCGATCCGTCGGCGTTGTGGAGTGACCCCACCTGGATCTTGATCGGTCGAAGTTCGTCCAATCTGCGTCCGTCGATCCGGAGCCCCTCGGGGCTCAACAGTTCGGGGACCTCTTTCGCTCCTACGTTTCCCATGGTTGTTCTCCTTAGAGATGGATGATCTTCTGGCGTCCTCTCACGGTTGGTCCGTGGTCTCCCGGTCGGACGACTCTTCCTCCGCCTCAAGCGCCTCTTCGTCCGATTCCGCAGGTTCGAGCGTCCGAGGAGGCAGGTCGCGGTGCGCGTGCTCGGAGGGCGGAAGTTCGGGACCGCGGAGTCCGGTCGGAGTCGTCGCGAGCAGGTAGCTCTCGACGCGTTCGGTGAGCCCCGAGCGCTGCGCGTTCTCCTCGATGATGCGGAGCACCTCTCGGACCCGGTGGATCGCTTCGGGCGACCCGCCGA
>DASPTO010000072.1:0-3613 GCA_035623375.1 Thermoplasmata archaeon | reverse complement strand
GACCGCCCGCTCGTCGGGACGTTCCACACCAATATCCGCGAAATGCAAGAGAGCGTACCGCCGAAGCTCTTCGTGCCGACGTTCTTCCGCGTCGCTTGGTGGTACAACCTCGGTACCTACTGGCGGTGCGATGTGGCGACGGCCCCTTCGGAATCCGCACGCGAGACCCTGATGGCTGGGGCGCGCAAGCCGTTCCGACAGCCGGTCGAGGTCGTGCCCAACGGAATCGACGTCGACCGGTTCCGCCCCCACACCAACATCCCCGACTGGAGGGCTCGGTGTGGTTTTCCCGACGTTCCGCTCGTCACGTACCTCGGTCGACTGACCGTCGACAAGGGAGTCCATCGATTCCTCGATGCGGTCGAGGCGGCGATCCCACGCACGGACCTCGTGGCGATCGTCGGTGGTCAGGGTCCGGAGGAAGAGCGTGTGCGCAGTCGGCTCACGAAGGACCCGCTGCTCGCGTCGCACGTGCGCTACGTGGGACCGGTCGCTGAGACCGAAAAGGCGGCACTCCTTTCGCAGTCCGACGTCTTCGTGCTCCCCTCAACGAGCGACACCTCGAGCGTCGCGCTCCTCGAGGCGATGGCGTGTGGCGTTCCGGCGATCGCCCCGGCCGACGGAGGCGCCTCCGAGATCGTCGAAGACGGAGTGACGGGATGGAAGGTTCCGGTGACGGTGCCGGGCGCGCTCGCCGAGACCCTCGCGCACATCCTCGACGAGCCGGCAGAGCGCCAGTCGGTCGGCACTCGGGCAGCGGAGTTCGTTCGCCGCACCGCCTCGCTCGAGACCATGGCCCGCCGGTTTATCTCCCTCTACCGGCTAGCAGCAGAACGGAGGTCCCAACGTGACTTCGGTGTCTCTGGCTGAGCTGGACTCTCTCGCACAGCAGCTCGTCGGCGACCGCCACGACGCCTTCAGCCAGCGCGCGCTATCCCGCGCCTACGAGGAGTACGTCTCCCGTGCCCGGCGACCCGTGGCGAGCGTGACCGTCACCGCCGACGGGACCGAGTACCCCACCATCTACGCGTTGCTCGCCGACCAGAAGACCTCCCCGACGGTCCTTGAAATCCGGCCCGAACCGATTCCGCCGCCAAACGAGTGGGGATTCCTGAGGCCGTTCCAGCGGATCATCCTCAAGTCGGACGGCTCGGCGGAGCTCCACCCGGTCGTGCCCGGACCGCCCGAGCGCGGCATCGCCCGGGTCCTCCTCCGCGAGCACTTTCTCCCTCGGTCGCGGGTCGACGAGGACCGCGCGGCCTCGGGAGGTGACCGGGTCGAGCTCGACACGCAGTTCGGAACGCTCGACCGCGGACTCGCGGTCTACCGAGACCGGGGTCTCTTGCCGTTCGCGGTGGCGATTCTACTCTACCTCCCGGACGAACGACTGCGATACGAGTTCGACCTCCTCGAGACGAGCCTTCTCCCGGACCCGAGGTCGGGTCGTCTCCCTCCCGCCCGACGTGTACGACGGACCTCCCGCCTGAGCTTCGCCGTGGACCGTACGATCGGACGAGGCGACCTCTCGCTCCTCGCGGCCCGCTGCCTCGAGGTGTTGAGCGAGTCTCAGGGTCTCACGTCGGTCGAGCTCGCCCACGTGTTCGGGACGGTCCGCGAACTGGTCGACTCCGCCCTCCAGGGATTGGTCGCCCGTCAACTCGTTACCTTCGACCGCCGGACAGGCGTCTATCGGGCGCGGCTCGAAGCCTTCGTCCCGAGCGGCGCCGAAACCGCGCGGACGGCCGGTGCCATGGGCACCGGGTCCGATGCCATGCTCCGGACGAGCGTTCAAGAGCTGATCGCGGCCGCGGACGCCCGCGCATCGTGCCCGCTCTGTGGCGCCGCGCTTCCGCCGGGCCCACACGGGATCCTCTGCGACAACTGCGAGGCGAAGGTCAACGCTCCTGCCTAGTCGGGCGGGCCTGTCGGGAGTCTCCGCCCCGGACGTTCGCTCTTCGTCCGGGACCTTTGAACCCGAGTTCACTGGCTTAGAAGGCCAGGACTTTGTCCATGCTAAGCTACAGGCCCAAGCGACGGACGGCCTCGGGGCTCCTTAATGCTTCGTCGGACCGCGGCTCGGCGAACCGAACGCAGACGCCACGAGATGCGCGAGACGAACCGGCTCCGGCCAGAACCCCCGCACGGTTGCGCGGGTGACGAGCCGAACCGCGTCCACCTGAGTACAGCCGACGGCCGCCGCGAAGATCGGGTGCTCGCCAGTCGGAATGGGGAAAAGCCGGTGGGCCCGTAGGAGCGCCCAGCGGGCGTCGGCGGTCCGGGGAAACCACTTTCGCAGCGCCGCCCGGATCCGCGGGAACTCGGGGAGCCGTCGTGTCACGGCCACCACGGGAAGGCCAAGCTCCCGGGAGATCGCATCGAGGTCGAGGACGTTGAACCCTCCGACTACCGCACCGTCGAGCAGGACGGCGCGTACCCCCTCGAGGGAGCCGAGGCCCCGGACAATCGACACCACTCGGCGCGTCCCGTCGGACCCGTCCACGCGCACCCGACCAGTCCGGACCGCTTCGACGTGCTCGGGAAGCGTCAGCGCGACCGCGGCGATCGGTGCATACCGGTCTCCTCGGGAGAACGCTCCATCGTCTACCCCCACCACACGCGGGTGGGGTTTTCCCAGGGAACGCCTTAACGCTATGACCTTGGAAGAGGTCCGCCCAGCTCGATGGGAGCGCCTGCGGTCTCCGTCCGCTGCCCGACGTGCGGGGCCGAGCTTCGGGTCGTTCTCGCGCCGTCGCCCCCCACGCAGTGGTTCCCGTGCCCGCAATGTCACTCTCCGGTTCCCGTAGTCGTTCCCCGGGACCTGCCCCCGCTGTACACGTGGGAGGTCTTTCCCGGGCTATATCCCGCTCTCCCGAATCCTCGCCGGCCTCGGCTCCGGCTTCGACGGGCCGCTCAGGTCGCCCTGGTCGGCGTCGCGCTGCTCGCGCTCGTCTTCTGTGGGATCCTCGCGGTTCTTGGGGTCGAAGCGCTCGGTCCGGGCAACTACGTAGTCTCGGGAACCGTGATGGAGGAGAGCGGGTTCGGGTCGTTGCCCGCCAGCGCTGCGACCGTCGTGCTAACCACCGACCACGGGCAGAACCGGACCGTACTGACGGCGGCGGACGGGTCGTTTTCCTTCTCGAGCGTCCCGCCCGGCGGAATCTCGGTCAACGTGACCAAGCCCGGGTATGCGCCGGTCACGATACTCACGTTCGCGTCGCCTGTGTACAATGCGGGCACGACCGGTCTTAGCATCTATCTCGCCAAGGGAAACGTCGGCAATGGGACGACGGATACACTCTCACCCTTCCCGGACCTCGAGACGTTCGTTGCGTCGGTCGGGAGCGGCGCAGTACTGCTGTTCATCGTCGCGGTCCTCGGGGCAGTGGCCGCCATCGTGACGGCTCGATCCGACCGCCCTGCGGTGGGTGTCGTGGGTGGGATGGCAGGGCTCCTCGCCCCCGTGCCGCTCTACCTCCTCGCACTCGGCGGCGCGTTCCCCATCCTCGTAGCCGCGACCGCGGCACTCTCGGCGTTTGGCGCCTTCGCGACCGCGACCCGCGTCTTCGAGCTCTACCAGACCCGGCCCGAGTCGCTTCCAGGCTAGCGAACTAGG
>DASPTO010000071.1:0-2235 GCA_035623375.1 Thermoplasmata archaeon | reverse complement strand
CCCTCCTCCCTTCCCTTTAGCTCGGGTTTCGCGCTCGAGCCGGAGGACCGCCAGCTTCGCCTTGAGCCGGCCGATGTGGAGCTGGGTCGCCTTGTTGTACGCGGTGTTCCGGATCTCCTCCTCCACCGCGGTGATCTGCTCTTCCAAGGCGGACATGCGAATCGGGACGGACTCCGGCTATCGGGGGCGTCCCGGATACTTGAGACTGACGCGGCCGGCCATCTTCCACGTTCCGTGGGCCGAGGTATTCCCTACCCTCAGCTTCCGCCTCGCAGGTCGTGCGTACGCGGACGAGCCGACCTCCCGACGGCGAACGTTTGCCCGAGTGGCAATGGATTGCCTCGCCCCGGTGCGCCGACCCGCCGGTCGGTGCCGCGCTGGCGCGGGCTCGGCTCGCTGCCACGCTTCGCGTGGGACATGGGCTCAACGCTGCCTTCGATCTCCGCGTCGTCGCGGACTCGGCCCCCCTCCTGCGCCTCGCCCCATCGAACGTTCGGACGGCGAGATGGATTACCCGAGTACTGCTCCCCGCGTACCCAAGGAACTCTTGGGCAGCCCGCTCGGCGCCGAGTCGCTTCTCCGGAGGCGAACTCTATTGGGGTCGGAGGGTCCGCGCCTGGCCCGACCCTTTCCGCGATGCCACGAGCGGCCCATCGGCCACGGGCCACCTCGCGCTCGCGATGACGAACCTGCCCCTTGGGGTCGGGGTGCACTGGCATTTCGAACCAAGCCCCGCCGCGTGGACTCGCTCTCTTTCGTTGAGGGGCCGGGACACGGATCGTCGGGCCCTCGCCGAGCCGACGATGGCCCATCGACGCCTTTCGCCGTCTCGCCCCGACGTTCCGCAGGAGCCTCCCACGGTGCCGCTGTTCTGGCGGGTCTCGGTTTCGCTCAAACTTCCTCCTGCTCTCGCTTCCACCGATCACCTCAGTGGGGATGTTCGACGCGCGATCGAAGGAGCCCTGCGGTCCGCCCGCGGGAATGGAGTCCGCTTTCGTCGGAGGTGGAGTTGTCTCTCGTGGCACGAGCCCTGGTTCCCGCTCACGGAGGAGGAACTCACGTACGTCCTTCCGGGGCCGGCGGACGACCCGCCGGTTCCGTCCCGAGCGACCCACGAAGGAGGGCCGATCCTTCCCCTCGGGCGGTCCGACTCCGGCTGCGTGGTCGGGCCGGTCGTTGAGCCGAACCAGGGTCGCCATGTCGCCGTCCTCGGCGAGACCGGGATGGGGAAGAGCGCGACTCTGATTGCCGTGGCACGAAAGGCGGCCGCCTACGGAGGCGTCGTGCTGTTCGACCCTCTCGGAGAAACGGCCGAGGGGTTCGTGGACGGCCTCGAGTCCAATGCTCGGCGGGACCGTCTCCTGTGGGTCTCTCCCAAACGCGGGGGTGCGGAGATCAACGCCCTCGAGGGCATCGGGGACCGGTCCGGAGATCCGGTGCTCTCGGACCGACGGCTCACCGACCTGGTCCACGCGCTTCGGAGAGTCCGGTCGGGGCGCTACGACTCCAAGTACTGGGGACCCCGGCTTGAGGAGATGCTGACCCGCGCGTTGAACGCCGCCGCGGCGTTTCCCTCGGGCACGCTGGTCGATGCGCACACGCTTCTCGCGACCGGCGGCCGCACGCGTCGGGTCGTCCCTTCTGAGGCTCAGGACGCCGTACGCGAACTCGCGGACCGAGTGCGAGAACGACCCGAGGATGCCGAGGGCGCGCGCCGTTTGCTCTACGAGGTCGTGCGGAGTCCGGTGTTGCGCCGGATGCTATGCGAACCCGAACCTCGACTTCATGCCTCCGAACTCGTGGCCCCGGGCCGGATCGCCGTGGTATCCGGCGACGCGTCCAAAGTGGGCGAATCGACCGCGCGCTATCTTCTTGCCGTCTATCTCGCCCTGGTTTGGTCGGAACTGTTGGCACGATCCCCTCGCTCCAAGACGTTCGTGATCCTCGACGAGTCCCAATGGTTCTCCCACGAGAGCCTGGCCGAGATGCTCCGGCTCGCTCGCCGGCGGAACGTACACGTGGTGCTCGCGACCCAGACGATTGGATCGCTACCGGAAGGGGTGGACGCGGCCGTGTGGACGAACGTATCGGACTTCGTGGCATTCCGCGGTTCGCCCGAGGAGGCGCGTGAATTCGCCCGCGCGACGAGCGGCGTTTCCGTCGAGGACCTTCTCGCTCTTCCCCGGGGCCACGCGGCGGTCCTACTCGGAAAGGGGAACACGGTCGCGTGGGTAC
>DASPTO010000070.1:0-12185 GCA_035623375.1 Thermoplasmata archaeon | reverse complement strand
GAGGTCTCCGAGCTCCTTCTGAAGTCGCACGAACACGACGGGAAACCTGCGGTGATGCCGTGGGTCGAGCGCGACGGCGAGGTCGGAGAATTGTCGCGCACGACGGATGCGAATCCGCAGCCGATGGAGTCGCTCCATCGTCGGACGTTGCATCGCCTTGCGACGCGCCCGTCGCAGGTTCTCGAGGGTGCGCTCTTCGGCTTGCTGGACGACGCGGCGAGCCTCCGAGAACGACCCCGACCGCGGCAGGCTGCGAAGCCTCTCCGCCAAGTCGTCGAAGAGACGAGCCTGTCTCTCCGAGCGAAGGAACGCTCGAAGGAGCTCCCGCCCCGTGCGGGCGTCCTCCCGGAGCCGGGTCCGATACCGTTCGACCGGGAGAACGTCCTCGGGGTCGGCCTTCCGCCGGTCGAACCGTTGGAGGAGGGAGAGCGTGATGTCCCGGTCCCGGATTCGGCCGACCAGACGGGAAAGCCGCTTGATCCTCACGTCGAGCGGGTGAAGAAGCTCCCGTTCGGCGACCGGGAGAAGCGCCTCCCACAGGGCGAGGCCCGTGCGGAGGCGTCGCATGTGGCGGTGCAACCGGTGGAGACTCTCGGGAGCGGGATGCGTGGCGGCGATGACGATGTCGACCGCTCCCGTCACTTCTCCGAGCAGCGAGGAGACCTCGTGAGCAACCCGGGTCGGGGTGATCGGTGAGACGCTGTCGATGGATGCCATGCGGGGCTCCGTGCGAGGCACGCTGTGTCCTCCACGTAAACCATTCGGAAGAATACCTCCGTCCGCCTCGGTTCACCCGAGCGCTATTAGAGCCGGAAGACTCTCGGTCCGCATGCCTCGCGCCCGGCTCGCGGACCTCGAGGGCGAGTCGGTGAGGGTTCGGGCGGTACCGACGGTCGCGGTGATAGACATCGGTTCGAACACGGCCCGGTGTGTGGTGTTCGAGACGTCCCGGGCGGGGACTGTCCGGGCGATCTTCGAGACGAAGGACGCCCCTCGGCTTGGCTCGGAGACTGGATCGGACGCAGCCCTCTCGCCCGAAGCGATGGTCCGCGGGATCGCCACGGTGCGTCGCTTCGCACGCATCGTGCGGTCCCTCAAGGTCTCGAGAACGCTCGCGGTCGCGACGAGCGCGGTGCGGGACGCTCCGAACGGACCCGAGTTCGTGCGGGACGTCGCGCGGGCCTCCGGCGTCACGCTCCGCACGGTCTCGGGAACGGAGGAGGCGCGGTACGCGTACCTCGGGGTAGCGAGCGCATGGCAGCTCTCGAACGACCTCGTCTGCGACCTGGGCGGGGGTTCCCTCCAGTTGGCCGAGGTGCGCGACGGCGCTCTCCGCAACTCGGTGAGCCTTCCTCTCGGAGTGCTCCGTCTCTCCCAACGGTTCTTCGGCCACGACCCCCCGAAGCGTCGCGAGTACGATGCCCTGCGCAACCACGTCCGGAGCACGCTCGCTTCGGTGCTCGAGGCATTCGGAGGAGCCGAGTATCGATTGTTCGGAATCGGAGGCACCGTCCGATCTCTCGCCCGGGCCTCGATCGAGTTCCGCGAGTACCCCGTACGACGTGTCCACGGCTATCCGCTCTACGGGAGCGACATCGAAGCCCTCGAGGAGCTCTTGGGCGAGATGGCAGCGGACCGTCGACGGTCCGTCCCCGGAATCGGGAGCGACCGAGCCGACGTCGTCCTCGCGGGGATCGTGATCTTCTCCGAGCTTCTGCGGGCGGTGGACGCGGACCGGATCGTGGTGTCGGGAACCGGTATCCGGGAGGGGATTGCCCTCGAGTCGTTGGGGACGAAGCTTCCCGCTTCGGCCGAGGAGCTCGCCGAACGGTCGGCGGCCGCCGCCTCCGAGTCGTTCGCCTTTGACCTTTCCCATGGCCAGGAGGTGGCCGATACCGCCTCCTCGCTGTTCGCCGTCCTCGCGAGCCGCTTCCAGGGCGGCCCCAGCGAGGCGCTCGCGCTTCGGGTCGCGGCGTGGATGCACGACGCGGGGGTGGCGATCGACCTCTGGAACCATGCGCGCCACTCCGCCTACCTCATTCAGAACTACCCGATCTGGGGACTCGACCAGCGGGAGGTGATCCTCGCGTCGATAGCGGCGTATCTCCACGAGGGGAACTCGGTCCCCTCCGAGTGGAAGAAGGAGTTCCTCCCGATCATCCAGCCGGCCGACCTCGAGAGGGCGGTCTCCCTCGGCGCCGTCCTCGGGGTCGCCGAGCTCCTGTCTCCCGTCCGTCCCCGCTTTTCGCTCTCCAGCGACGGAACCTCTCTGGGGGTGAGCTTTTCTACATCCGCCAATACGACCCTTCCCCCGCGGTGGGCGGAGAAGGTTCGCAAACCCATGGAACGGGTGTTCGACCTCGAGGTACGGTTCCGAGATGCCTCCTGAGACCCCGTCTCCGAAGCACGGCTTCCCCGGCCGCTTGTTCGTCTTCGAAGGCCTCGACGGAAGCGGGAAGTCGACCCAGGCCGCTCTCCTCGGAAAGTGGCTCCGTTCGAAGGGCTACCGTGTCTTCTTCACCGAATGGAACTCGTCCGAGCTCGTCTCGAGCACGATCCGACGCGGCAAGAAGAAGGGCCTCCTGACCCCGACAACGTTCTCGCTCCTTCATGCGGTCGATTTCGCGGACCGGTTCGAGCGGGTGATCCTGCCGCCGCTGCGGGCGGGCTATCTCGTCGTCTGCGACCGCTACTCGTTCACGGCGTTCGTCCGGGACGCGGCGCGCGGGTGCGACCCCGCATGGGTCCGGACGATCTACTCGTTCGCGCCCCGACCGGACCGAGTCTTCTACTTCCGTGTCCCCGTCGCCGTTACCCTCCGCCGGAAGCTCGCCTCCCGTCTCAAGATGAACTACTACGAGGCCGGGATGGACCTCGGCCTCTCGGACGACCTCGTGGAGAGCTACACCAAGTTCCAGACGCGTCTCAAGAGGGAGTACGACCGTCTCTCCAAGATCGACGAGTTCCGGGTGGTGGACGCGACCCGGCCGGTCGAGGTGATCCAGTCCGAGCTGCGCCGGGACCTCCGGCCGATGCTCGCCAAGTTCCCGACGGAGGCGCGGTTGATGCATGACGGATAGGACGTACGGGACGCGGCTCCCCGGGATGCCTCGCGAGCCCCTCGTAGGAAAGCTGGTCGTCGTCGAGGGAGCGGACGGTTCGGGACGGACGACCGAGGTCGCGCTCCTCCGGGAGTGGCTCGAGGTCGAGGGTCATGCCGTGGTTGATACCGGCCTTCGCCGGTCCGACCTCGTGAGCGGTGAGATCGACCGGGCGAAGCAGGGCCACACGCTCGCGTCGACGACGATGGCGCTCCTCTATGCGGCCGACTTCGCCGACCAGCTCGAGAACAAGATCATCCCAGCGCTCGCCGCCGGGAGCACGGTCCTCGCGGACCGGTACATCTACACGCTCATGGCCCGGGCAATCGTTCGGGGCGCATCCCGGGACTACGCCCGCCGGCTCTACGAGTTCGCGATCCGACCGGACTTGATCGTCTTCCTGGACGCGCGCCCCGAGATCTTGCTCCATCGGTCGATCGGGAAGTACGGCTCGCTCGACTACTGGGAGTCGGGAATGGACCTCTGCCTCTCGAGGGACCTCTTCGAGAGCTTCTTCCTCTACCAGGAGCTCCTCTCGAAGGAGTTCGAGTGGATGAGCGCGAAGTACGGGTTCAAGGACGTGGACGCGAACCGGATGCCCGAGCAGGTCCACCTGGACGTCCAGAAGCTGGTCGCGCCGCTCTACGGGAAGAAGTTCGTGCCCCCGCCCCCGACGACGAGCCACCCAGCCGCTCTTCGCGGCCCGGCCTAGTGGCGGCCGTTCGCGAGCTGTTTTCGGGTCAGCAGCCAGACGAGACGACCCGCGCCCGGACGGACGGAGTTCGTGAACTCGAGGCAGACCGCTCCGCCCTTCGTGAGGTGGACGACCGAGAGGCCCTCTCCCGTGAGCGCCTCGCCGACGAACTCCGCGAGGGTCGGCTCGTGGCCGACAATCACGACCGTCTGTCGGGGGCGCGCCGTCCGACGGAGCCGGTCGAAGATGGGGGTCGCAAGGTTGCCCGGCGCGAGCTCTTCCCACGTCTCAGCGCTCGGAGCCTTCTCGAGCTCCCGGCGAATCAGCTCTGCGGTGCGCACAGCACGGCCGGCGGAGCTGGATGCAAGTCGGTCGGCGGACCGGACGACGTTCGCGAGCCCCCGGGCCGCCCGCTTAGTTTCCGCCTCGCCCTTGCGGGTGAGAGGGCGGAGGTCGTCGTCGGGCCACCGAGCAGGGTCCCGGACCTCGGCAGGTCCGTGTCGAACCGCGACCACGCGGATTCGGTTGGTAGGCGTCTCTCTTCGCGGCACAGCCGGTCGGGGAGCCAGTGACCAGCCATAGGGGTACAAAATCCCTGCGCTATAGTGCGCTGTGGACTATGGGAACTACGTAGACGCGGCCGGAACAACGGAGGTACGTCTCCGGGGATGGGTGGAGCCCGGAGCGCACTGGTCGAGGGCAACCTGGGCGATATCCTGGGCGTAGGCGATCGTGCGGTTGATCGACTCGAGGATCCGCGTCACGGCCGCCGCCGTAGCGGGGGGCATCGTCCCGCCCCCCACCGCGGGGAGGAGGCGGTCGGCGAGCGCGCGTCCGGAAGCCTGGAGCGCTTCTCCGAGGTCGAGGAGGTCATTGGCCGTCGCGCCGTCGTCCGCCAGGAGCACCCCCTCGAGATGGGCCATTGCCTGTTGATGGAGCTGTCGCAAGGAGGTCACCGGTCCTGACCCATTCGGAAGGTCCACGAGCCGCCGCCCCGCTTCGCCGATGACGACCGCATGGTCGGCGATCCGTTCGAGGCTTCGCGCGGTCGTCCAGAGGCCAAGCGACCCCGACCCTGGCTCGCCAGCCCCAAGTTGAATCGCTGCTACCCGCTGGACGTACCACGCTTCTCGGTCGATCTCGTCGTCCCGACGTTCCCAGTACCCGTCCTCGAGGAAGGGAAGCTGGGACCAACTCTCGACAGCCTCCCGATGGAAGTCCGCGACGAGTCGCCCCATTCGAGCGATTCGCTGGTCGAGAGGGATCGGGCTTTCGAACGCGAGGTCGCGAAGGAGGATGACACCCGAATCGTCCGAGATGATCTCGGGCTGCCGGGTCCGCCGACAGAAGGTTCGGATTACGTCGCGGGTCCCCAGAGAGACCGCAGGGCGCTCTCGGATCGAGAACTCTCGTGCTCCCGCGAGGTATGCCCCGAGCAATCGGCGAAAAAGGTGTTCCGGAGGCTCGCCCCGACCCACGTCGATGCTGGCGGACCGGAGAGACGCGGTTGCGGGGCTCGGGTCGTTGGTCGCGCGGGCGACAGGGGTCGGTCGATTCTGCTTCGTTGGGCGGGTCTCCGTCGGAGGAGGAAGCAACGTCTCCGCCGCGACGCGAGCCGTTCGACCCGCACTCGGGCCGTTCGCGTCTTCCATCTTGGTCTTCATTGGTCGGACGATGTGGTGAACGGCATATATAGAGTTTGGATTTAGACTATAGTTTAAACAATAGCTATTGTTAGTGGTCCGTGGATGGGTCGTCGGCCTGCAACTGGACGCTCCCCCGAACCTCGGGCTGGCCTCCGGTCTCTACTCTCCTCCGAAAGGAGGTTCCATAAGGCGCGGCGACATTCCAACTCGGTCGTTCGATGGCGACCCCTCGCCGGTTTGCCCGGTTCCGTCCCACGGAAGGTGAGGTCGGCGGTCGGCGGGTGTGGACGGTCCCGCAGGCCGGCCTTTGCATTTCCGTGTTCCTGCTCGTCGGAGACCCGAAGAACCCGAACCTCGTGGTTCTGGGTCGACCATCGCCATCGGCCCCGTGGTCCGATCTCGGGAACCTCGAGCCTTCCTCGCTCGCGGCCCTCCAGGAGCATTGGGTGCTACCGGCATCCCACCTTCTCGAGTACGAGGGCCCCCGCGCCGCAGCCGACCGCGTCGCGCTCGAGCAGCTGGGTCTCGAGCACGTCGAGCTCCGCGGACCCGAGGTATTCTCCGAGGCATATCCGTCCCCCAGCCACCCCGAAGAGGGTTCGCACTGGGACCTCGAGTTCCTCTTCCGTGCCGATTGGCCCCACGGACGGGAGCTTCGTTCACCGGCGTTCAAGGAACTCCGACTGATCGACACGCGGACGATCGGGGCGAACAACCTCGGGCGGGGCCACGGGGACATCCTCATTCACGCCGGCTACCCCCTGGGCGCGCGAATGACCTGAGGGCCGACTGTTTCGTCCGGCGGGGTCCGGCACACCCGGGGTCGGGCCGTCCCTCCAACCGTTAAAGGCGGCAAGGGGCATCGGCCGCCATGGAGTATCGGCACGAGTGCGGCCGATGTCGAACGCCGCTCGCGGAGGACGCCTCGGCCTACATTTGTGCGAATGAGTGCACGTTTTGCCCCACCTGCTATCGCAGGCTCGAGTTCACTTGCCCCACCTGTTCCGGGGAGCTCCTCCGACGACCCCGCCCGGGGCCTCTCGTTCGAGGAGCGGCTAGGGAAGCGCCCGCACCGGACCCAGAGGTCCGGGTCCGAAGGATGGCCGCCGGGGACCTCGAGAAGGTAGGCCCTCTCTTTGACGGATATCGGCAGTTCTACGAGCAATCCTCCGACCGCGCGGCATCCGACCGGTTCCTGCGGGAACGGTTCACTCGGCGGGAATCCGTCGTCCTGGTCGCCGAGCGGAAGGGTTTCCTGGTCGGCTTCGCGCAGCTCTACCCGCTCTTCTCGTCGATCTCACTCGGTCGAGTCTACCTTCTCAACGACCTCTTCGTTGACCCGGAGCACCGTCGTCGAGGGGTCGGTGGTCTCCTCCTCGACGCGGCGCGGGAGTTCGGTCGAAGCGAAGGGGCCCACTACCTCGAGCTCTCGACTGCCGTCGACAACCCGGCGCAGCGGCTCTACGAGTCCTGCGGCTGGGTATGGGACCGAGGGTTCCTCTACTACGAGCTCCCGCTTCGCTCTCCTACGGCAGGTCACTAGGTCGACCGGAGCGCCTGGTCCGTCCGCGAAAGGTCTAGGGACGTAGGTGAAGGACCCGGCCCGCCCGGATCGTGGCGCGCACTCGGGTGAACGCGAGCGGGTGCTCCCTCGGGTCGTCGTCCAAGACCGCGAGGTCGGCCCGAGCGCCCCGGGTGACGGTCCCCACGACGCCTCCGACCCCGAACCTCTGGGCGGGGGCCGTCGTGAGCATTCGCAGGATCTCTCGACCGTCGAGACCGCAGCGCGAAAGCGCGAGGAACTCGTCCTCGGTCGCGTAGTCGGTCATGTAGCCCACGTCGGTTCCGAAGAGGAGCTCGCCTCGGAGTGCGTGGAACCGACGAACGACGTCGTAGATCGGCTCGAGGTAGTCCGCGTTCTTGCTCACCGTATCGGCGAACATCTTCAGGGTCGGCACCATCCCCATCCGTCGGTCGACCATCTCCTGGAGCACCGACGTCTCGACCCCGTCGGTGGCGTCGGGAGGGTGGGCGAGGACGTCCACCCCTGAGCGGACGGCGACGAGCGTTCCCTCGAGGTTCGAGGGGTGGCTATAGACGAGGCGACCGCTCGCGTGAGCAAGCTCGACCGCGGCGCGCGCAATCGGCTCCGGCATCGTACGAACGGTTCCCCGGGCCACGTACGACCCGGTGAACAGCTTCACGAGGTCGGCCCCGCGAGCGAGGTTTCGCCGGACCGCCCGGCGGGCTGCTCGCACGTTCCCGGGTTGCGGAAGGAACGGGCGGTACCAGAACGGAATGGTCTCGCGAAGGTAGTAGGGCATCCCGTGAGGGGGATACACGCCGGGACCCGCTGTGTAGATCGACGGTCCGAGCACGGCCCCGGAGTCGACCCGCCGACGTAAGGAGAGGGTCACCCGAGGGTCGGAGCCGACGTCCACGACCGTCGTGAATCCCCGAGACGTGAACATGTCGTGGAGATGCACGTCGAGGACGACTGCCGGGCGACGCGCGACGGCTCTCCACTTTCCCTCGGTGAAGTGTGCATGCGCGTTCCAGAATCCGGCCGTCACGACGCGACCTTCTCCCGGGATCACCTGGGCGGTCGCGGGAATGGGCGCGTCGGGCTCGACCGCGACGATCGTTCCGCGCTCGACCACGACCGTGCACCGCTCAATTGGGGGCGAATCGGGGGACGGAAGGACCCGGGCGTTCTGGATGGCGAGGACCGAGGCATCCTCCGCCGTCCCACCATCCGGCATGGAGCGAGAGGAGCTCACGGCGTGCTCGAGAGGAAGTCCGTCTAAAGCCCTTCTTCCCCCGGCCTGTCGCTGAGGTCCGCTCGAGGATTACTCCGTTGTCCGGACAGCCTCGGCGGGAGGGAGTCGGGCCGCTCGGAGAGAGGGGCCCGCGATGGCGACGAGCACGAGGAGGTAGGCGATCACGCCGACCTCGATCACCGTGAGCCACGGAGCGACGAAATGCTGGACCCCGTCGCTGACTGCCTCCGGGCTCACCGAGAGGTTGTAGATGATGAGCAGCCCGAGCCCCGCGCCGATCACGACCCCGAGCACCGTGACGAAGGAATATTCGAGGATCAGCGAGCGCAGCACCATGCCCTGCGTGAAGCCGATCGCGCGGAGCATCCCGATCTGGCGCCGGCGCTCCACCACCGCCCGGAGCGCAAAGATCCCCATCGCGGCGATTCCCACCGCGAGACCGAGGCCGACGAAGATCTCGAGGAGTCCGATGAACCCCTCCGTCGTGGAGATCGACTGGGCCATGAGGCTGGGGAGGTTGTAGAGGACGAGGCCCGTGGAGAAGAACGCCCGCCTCGCGTCCTGCGAGGCGAGGTCGGCCGAGTGGCCGGGGACGACCGTCAAGAAGTAGGCGCTCTGAGTGGTGTAGCCGAGCGACGCGGCCGTGGTCGGGTTCAGCCAGACCCCGGTGATGATGGACTCCGTGAGGATTCCCACCACCGTGACGTTCGTCGACCGGGCTCCGTTCGGGGTCGCGATCCGGACTTGATCGCCCACGCCGACCTTCGGGTGGGCGGTTGTCCCTGTGGAGAACGGGTTCGGGACCGTGGAGTAGGTCTCGTCGAGGATGGCGGCGGAGGCGTTCGTCGCGACATCCTGGAACGTGGCCGCGGCGCTCATACCGTGGAGCGTCGACTGGAAGGTGAACCCGTTGGTCGCGTAGAAGCTCGCTGGACCCGTCACGTTTGTCGGCGCCGAATAGAGGCCGTCCCGGAACGGCTTCCCCGTCCATCCGGACGCGTTGAAATCCATGACGCCAGTGACGAGGGGGACCGCGTTGCTGAATTGCGACGCGAGCGTGGTGTTCGCCTGGATCTGGTTCCAGAGGTTCGGCATCGCCACCTGGGACTGCCCGAAGAACGTGTAGCCGCCGGTCTCGGTCGCGATCGAGTCGTTCAGGCTGCCTTGAAGGGTCGACCCCGCGCCCGCCGTGGCGATCATCGTGAACACGACGAGCGCGAAGATCGTGAGGCTGACCGCCGTTCGTCCGGGCTGGCGAGTCGGATAGTCCGTCCCGATCCGGACGACTGGATTCGACTGGGCGCGCTGTCCGAGCAGCCGCCGAAAGAGACCCATGAGGGCGTCGGCGTTGAGCAGGAGTGCCATCAGCACTCCGCCGACCAGGATGACTCCCTCGACGAAGAGGTTGAAGATCGTGCTCGAATGCGACGAGCCGAACAAGTAGACGTGGAGAGGCTCGAAACCGGCCCAGACGACCAAGGCGATGCCGACGGGGGTGAATGCCACTCGATTCTTGAGGAACCGGGCCGCGACCAGCCCGACCCCAAGGATGACGAAGGCGCCCGTGATGATCGGGTACGAGAGGTCGCCGGTGCCGCGGTAGGAGGCGAAGAACCCGAGGAGGCCGAGGACGATCATCGCACCGCCCAGGTACGCGAGGAAGGTGTACGTCCGCACCGGGGGCTTCGGCTCCGGGACATCGTGAATCGCTCGCACGATGTTGAGCTGGCTCGCGCGCCGGCACGCGACAACGACCGTGACGAGTGTCAGCAGGAACCCCGCGACGTAGGCGATGACGAGGCTTTGGCCCGACACGGTGAACGACTGGAGGATGGCGCTCTGTGGGATCCCCTCGGACTTGAGGATCGATCCGGCGAGGAGCACGAGGAGATACCCGACCCCGACCCCGACGACGGTCCCCGCGAGCGCGCTACCGGCCGCGTAAGCGACCCCCTCGAAGTAGTACGCGTAGACGAGCTCGCGTCGACGCATTCCAATCGCCCGGAGCATCCCCATCTCGCCCTTGCGCTCCTCGGCGAGCATCACGAAAATGCCGACGATCAGCATCGCCCCGGCGAGAATCGAGAAGAGGCCCAGGACCAGGAACAGCGTCAGCAGACTCTGGCCGCTCGTGGCTGCGTTGCTGAGGCCGGTCGAGAGCGGGGTCTTGACGGTGAGGCCGTTCGCCGAGAGGACGCTCTGAAGGGTCGTGTTCAGGTAGGCGCTGACGGTCGAGGAGATCGAGGCGCCGGTGGACTGCGACCCGGCGTTCGTAATCGCGATGTAGTTGATCATCCCGGGCGCCTTCTCGAGCGCCTGGGCGGTGGGGAGGGTCACGAAGACGTTCCCCGGGCTGAGCCCACCGGTGATGAACGCCCCTCGGATGTTCTCCTGGACGACCGCCTGCACCGTGAGCTGAACCGCCGAGAGCCCGTAGACCACGACCGTGTCGCCAGCGCTCGCATTGAGGGCACTCGCCGTCTGGTCGTCGAGCAGGACCTCCCCCGGCAGAGGCCCCGCGATTACGGTCCCGTTGTCGGCGACGAACGAACCGAGGGCAGCGCTCTGGTTCGCGTTGACCCCGATGAGATTGAGTGCGGTCTCGGGGGTCCCCGTCGAGCGATCGTACACTGCCGCCGCGTCGATAATCTCAGGGGTGGTCCCGACGATCGAGCTGTATCCGGAGACGGCGCGGGCGACCTCGGAGTAGACCGAGTACGGGTAGTAGGCCAGCCCGCCAGTAGGCGAGTTCCCGGTGATTGACTCGTCGACGTATCCGGCGCCTATGTAGGTGTAATGGTAGACGAGCTGTTGGACGGTGTCCCCGACGATCAAGCTCCCCGAGATAATCGTCGTGCCTACGAGGAGACCCGCGATGAGGAGCACCGTTCGGGACCGGCCGCGCCGGACGTTCCGCATCGCAATGCGGAACGCGAGACGGTGTCGAATCGCGAGGACGAGCGTGACCAGACCGACGACGATCAGAATCAGTCCGAGGAATGCGACGATCGGGTTCAGTGCCATGGGCGAAGGACTACCCGACGAACTGTCCGTCGCGCATTCTCAGGGTTCGGTCGCAGGCCTTCGCCACGTCCGCGTCGTGCGTGACGACGACCATCGTCTGCTGGTACCGACGGTTGAGCTCCCGCAGGAGATCGGTCACCTCCTTGGAACCCTCGGCGTCGAGGTTCCCGGTCGGTTCGTCGGCCCATACGATCGCGGGGTGGGCCACGAGTGCTCGGGCAAGCGAGACGCGCTGCTGTTGCCCTCCCGACAGTTCCGAGGGTCGGTGGCTTATCCGGTCCCCGAGGCCCATGTGCGTCAGGATCGCGCGCGCCTCCGAGCGTGCCTCCTTCGCCGAACGGCCCGCGATGAGGAGCGGCATCTCCACGTTCTCCTCGGCCGAGAGGATGGGGAGGAGGTTGTAGGATTGGAAAACGAACCCGGTCCGCTTGGCGCGGTACTCGCTCTTCTTCGAGTCCGGCATCGAGTGGATATTCGTCCCTTCGACGGTGACCTCGCCTCGCGTGATGTCGTCGAGCCCGCTGAAGCAGTTGAGGAAGGTCGTCTTTCCGCAGCCCGATGGGCCCATCACCGCAAGAATCTCCCCGCGCTGTATCTCGACGCTGATTCCGCGGAGTGCTGGGACGGCGGTATCGCCGGAACCGTAGATCTTCCAGACGTCCCTCCCGACCACGACGGATTCTGGCATCGGCCTTCCCAACCATCGACCAGTATATGAGTCGAAATCCAGGAACTCGGTAAAGCGGTCTGTCTTTCAGGAGCTTCGAGTCACCGCGTAGATCTCGAGAACGTTGTGGTCGGGGTCCTCCCACGCATTCGAAGCGTACCAGCTCCCTGCCATCCGTTGCTTGTGGGTCGGGTACACCGGGTGGAACCCTCTTCTCCGAAGAGCGGCCTCCAGCTCCTCCACCCGACGAACGGAGGGTGCCGCGAATGCGAT
>DASPTO010000069.1:0-2260 GCA_035623375.1 Thermoplasmata archaeon | reverse complement strand
GCGAAGAGCGGTTGGGTCGGGAACTCGCCGACTACGCCCGCTCGGTTGGCCTGCGTGGTCTCGTACACTCGGACGAGCTTCCGGCGTACGGGGTTTCAAGTGAGCTCGTGCTGACCCTTCGGACTCGTCTCTCCCTATCGGAGCCGGATGCCTTCGTCCTCGTCACCGACCGTTCCGTTGAGCGAGCGCGGTCCGCACTCGAGCGGGTTCGCGATCGCGCCCGAGCGGCGCTCGAAGGAGTCCCTGGGGAGACTCGAGACCCGCTTCCCGACGGTAGGACCCGGTTCTCGCGTCCGCTTCCCGGCCGGGACCGGATGTACCCCGAGACCGACATCCCGCCCATCCCGATCCCGGGCGCTCGAGTCGACCGGCTTCGAGCGAATCTGCCCGAGCGTCCCCAAGAGCTCAAGGCCCGTCTTGCTCGCACGCATGGACTTCCCGACGAGGTCGTGCGCCAGCTCGTCTACGGGGACCTCGTGGAACGGTTCGAGTGGCTCGCGGCGAAGGGACATTCCCCCAATCTTGTCGCCCGCCTCCTCACTCAGGACCTTCCCGCCGTGATCTCCGAACGCGTGGAGGGTCCACTGTTCGATCCCACGAACGACCTTCTCGACGAAGTCCTGAAAGCGACCGAGGAGGGACGGATCGCGAAGGAGGGCGTCCCGACGGTGCTGAGAGCCCTCGCGTCGGGCGAACCGACCGTGGGTGTGGCAATCGAACAGACGGGCCTCTCCGGCTTCTCCAAGGAGGAACTCCTCGAGCTCGTTCGCAAGGTCGTCGGGGAGAACATCGACATGATCCGTTCGAAGGGCGACGCGGCCTTCTCGCCCCTGATGGGGGACCTCATGCGCGAGGTGCGCGGCCGCCGCGATGGACGGGAGGTATCGGAAGCGTTGCGTGCCGAGATCGCTCGGGTCCGGACGACCCCGCGGTAACCTCCGGTGGAACGATGCCTGGTCCCGCTTCGCGTCGCCCACCGGCCCCGCCCCGTCGGCTTCGTGCTGTCGTCACGGACGTGGACGGGACGATGACGGACGCCGAGCGACGCCTCGACTCGCGTGCGCTTGAGGTCGTCCGGGCGCTCGAGCGACGGGGGATCTCCGTGGCTCTCGCCACGGGAAATGTCCTCCCCATCGCCCTCGGGCTCCATCGCTCGCTCGGGCTCTCAGGGCCGGTCGTGGCGGAGAACGGCGGGATCGTCTACTATCGCGGTCCCCGGGGGGAGGAGGTCGCCGAGAAGCTAACGGACCGGCGGGTCGCCCTCGAGGGGTTCCGGAAGCTGAGGAAGGCCGGCCTGCCCGTACGGCGCCTGTTCACCGACCGGTGGAGAGAGGCGGAGGTCGCAATCGAGACGAACGTGCGTCTTGAGACCATCCAGCGGGTCCTGCGCGGGAGCGGGCTTGTGGTGGAGTCGACAGGCTACGCCATTCACCTCATGGAAAAACGAGGAGGGAAGCTTCCCGCGCTCGAGAAAGTGCTCGCCCATCAGGGACTCGTCCCGGAAGAGTGCGTCATCCTTGGGGATGGCGACAATGACGTTGCCATGCTCCGTGCGGCCGGCTTTGGTATCAGTTTCGCCTCGGCGAGCGCCCGGGCTCGTCGTGCCGCCCGGTACGTGTCGAAGGCACCATTCGCCGCTGGCTTTGTCGAAGGGCTTAAAGCGAGTGGAATCCTCGACTGACCGGTCCTTCCGGGAGGGACCGAACTTGCTCGTCGGTCAATGCGCGCGGTGTGGGGCGCCGGCATCGCTCGGGTGCACGGTCTGTGGGCGGACGTTCTGCCGCGGCTGTCTCGATGCCGATGAGCGCACCTGCTCGGATTGTGCCGAGTCCCAGAAGCACGCGAAGAGCATGATCGAGGCCCGTCCCCCGCCGTCGCGTCGGATCCACCGGAGCCCGCCGCGTCCGGGCCGGATTCAGTAGTCGTACCCCGGAAGAACGAGCGGACCCTTCGGCGAGCTCCGGCCGAGGGCCAGTAGGACAACGCCGACACCGCCGGTAAAGACCCCGAAGCCGAACGTTGCCCACGCATACGACCCGAGAGTGGTCGTGATCGTGTGACCGGCGAACGACATCCCCCCGGAGCCTGCAAGGTAGTGAAGGAGCAGGTTCAGGACGACGGCGACCCCCCAGCCGACCACGACGAGAAGTCCGCCACCGATGAAGTAGCCGGCACGCTCGTCCCCTCCCGGGTCCATCGGCGGGACGGCCGGCGTCTCCTGAATGTCCACCACGGCGGGGCCACTCGCGCCTCCCGTAAA
>DASPTO010000068.1:0-7790 GCA_035623375.1 Thermoplasmata archaeon | reverse complement strand
GTCATATGGATGAAGTCGCGCGTGCGCCGAACCATGCCGAGCTCGGACCACACCCCTCATGAAGTAGTCGATCGCGAGATTCTCGAGGAGGATGAAGAACACCTCGTACTGCGCCACGTCGACGGACTGGCCCTTGCCGGTTCGTTGGGCGTGGATGTACCCCATGAGCCCGGCGGTCGCGGCGGCGAGTCCAGTGACGGTATCGTTGAGAGCGGTCCCCGAGCGCATCGGCGGTTCCGGGTCCGGGTTGCCTTGGAGAGAAAGGTAGCCACTGTACGCTTGCGCAGTTAGGTCGTAGGACGGAGCGGCGAGGCGATCGGGTCGCCCCGTCCGCCCGTAGCCAGACACGTGCACGATGGTGAGGCAGGGGTTCGCCTTCCATAACTCCTCATCGGAGAGGCCGAGCTTGTCGTAGGTCCCGGGGCGGGATGACTCAATCCAAATGTCCGACTCCTTCGCGAGCCGTAGGAACAGCTCGCGGCCCTGGGGCTGGCGGACGTCAAGCCCGACCGAGAGCTTGTTCCGCGAGTACTGGACCCAGGACTCGGAGACGCCCTCTCCGGGAGTTCCTCCCTCCAGCACGGGGCGGAGGGTCCGGGTCGGGTCGGCGTAGGGGGGTTCAAACGGGGGGCCCTCGACGTGAATCACCCGGGCTCCGAACTCCCCGAGGTACGTGGCCGCCCAGGGTCCCGCCACGAAGCGGGCCGACTCGAGCACGCGGACCCCTTCGAGCGGGCCGAACGGAGGTACGAGGCGATTTCCGCGATGAGCGCTGGACACGGTCCCCGACCGGGACCCGGCTCGATAACTCGGGAGGTTCAGAGCGGAACCCCGCCGACCAAATAGGGTAGCTCGCTCGGCGCGACGATGGCCGAGCCTCCCTGGGTTCGTTTCGAGGGTGCCGGGTTCCGTGACGAGCTGACGAAGTACAAGATGGAGAACCACCCATTCAAGACCCATCCGTTCTTCGGGCGGCTGGAACGGGGCGAGGTGCCCCGGCCGCTCGTCCACGCCTGGGTGAAGCAGTTCTACCCGTGGCTCGCGTCCGTCCCGATTGCGATGGCCGAGCGTTTCTCGAACTGTTCGTGGGACCCGGCCAACGACACGTACCGGCGAATGATCCTGGACCAACTTGTCGAGGAGGCGGGCGACCCGAAGGGAAAGGCACCCGGTCACCCCGAGCTCTGGCTGCGGTTCTGCGAAGGGCTGGGGCTCAACCGGTCGGAGGTCCTCTCCGCGCCCCTCCTACCGAGCACGATGGTTGCGATCGACGATTTCCTCTACACGAACCGGGTCAACACGTTCTACGTCTCCGCGGCCGGGTCGTCGGAGCCTCCGAACGTCGAGCTCTGCGCCCGCCTGTTGCCCGCGTTCCGAAAGCACTACGGAGTCGACGAGAAGCACCTCGAGTACTACAGCTTGCACGTGACCGCCGACGTCGAGCACAGCGAGTGGGTCGGCCAGATCGTTGCGGCGTTCGCGTCGACCCCCGATATTCGCAAGCAGATGTGGGAGCAGATGCTGCGCGGCTTCTCCATCCACGCGCTCCTCGTGGACGGGGTCCTCAGCGGGGCGAACCCGGATTCGCGCCCGACGAAGGCTAAATAGGACCACAAAGGTGGCTCGGGTCGATGGCAGCCACGGTCGTTCCCGCCCGTCTGGGGCGCGAATCCGTCCGGGCTGTCAAGACCTGGCTCTGGTGAAAGGGAGGCGCCGGGAGGGCGCCGTCCCAGCGTGCTCGTCACGCTTCTGGGCCGCGTTCTCTCGGTGCTCCCATAGAAACAAGGAGAACCGAAGGAAGGAACCATGGAAGGAAAGACGATTCGCTTGAGACGGCTATTTCCCAACCCCCAGCGCAAGCTCTTCTCCGTCCCCCTCGACCATCCGGTATCGATGGGCCCAATCGATGGCCTTGAGGACGTCCTTCCGCTCGCGGAGGAACTCCAGGACGCGGGCGTGGACCTCTTAATCGTGACGAAGGGAGCAGTCCGGCATATCGCCGCCACGTTCCGGCCTTCAACGCTGCTCGGGGTCCACGTGTCCGCCTCTACGAGCCTCGGCACGACGTCGAACCAGAAGGTCTTGGTCGGGACCGCCGAAGAAGCGGTCGGGCTGGGAGCGGACCTCCTAAGCGTCCAGGTCAACTTCGGGGTCCCGGAGGAACCGGACATGCTCCGCGACCTCGGGGTCGCCGTGGACCAGTGCCGTCGCCTTGGGCTGCCTCTTCTCTGCATGGCCTACGTCAAGAAGCCAAACGGAGGGACGCCCGACGAACTCCGTCATGCCGCCCGGGCCGCGGCAGATACGGGCGCGGACATCGTGAAGACAAGCTATCCCGGCTCAGCCGAAGAGTTCGCGAAGCTCTGTCGCACGACCCCGGTTCCCGTCCTGATCGGCGGTGGTGTCCGCCTCGATGACGAGGAGGCGTTCCTCGGGATCGTCGGGGAGAGCATCCGGTCGGGGGGCGGAGGCATCTGCATCGGGAGGAACCTGTTCCAGAGGCGGCCGGTCGCGCCGCTCGCACGACGGATCTCGAAGATTCTCCACGGCTCGGGGTAGGAACGGACTGTGACGCGCGACCGAGTGGCGATCGCACCCGCCGCTTCGGCTGCGGAGGTCGTCGGTGCAATCGTAGAGCGGGCTCGCCGCCGTGGGTTCACTCGGTTCGTCGTTCGCCCTACCGACGTGTTTTCTCCTCGGTCAGAGGAGGAGATGCTCGTGCGCGAGCACGACTCGCTCGAATTCCCGGGCGACGCATCCCGCGCGATTCCCGTGGTCCTCGTCAATGACCCGGCGGACCTCGAATCGGCGTTGCGCACGCCCCGAGCGGGAAGAATTGTCGCCATCGAGTGGGCGGCCGACCGGATCATACCTCTCGAGAACGCGATCGCTTCTGTGGAGCCGGGTCTCGAGCTCTGGGTGTTCGCGCGAGGGCCTCGAGAGGTGGCAGGGGCGCTCGGAGCCCTCGAACACGGCGCTCGGAGGGTAATCGTAGCCGTTCGCACGCCGGAGGAGGTCGACGAGGTCGAAGCACTCTTGGAAGGCGAGTTGCCCAAAGAGCTCGCCTGGACCGTGGTCCCCGTCTCATCCGTTCATCCGGCCGGGTTGGGGGACCGAGTGCTCGTCGACACGACATCTCTCCTCGACCAGTCCGAGGGACTCTTGGTCGGAAGCGCGGCGGGGTTCCTGTTCCACGTGGCCAGCGAAGCCGTCGGTTCCGAGTTCAGTCGGCCCCGTCCGTTCCGCGTCAACGCCGGGGCGGCGCACTCCTACGTCCTCCTCGCGGACGGCTCGACTCGGTATCTTTCGGAGCTCATCCCGGGAGACGCTGTTCTCGCGTGCCGGCCCAGAGGTCCCGCGCGTTCCGTACGGGTCGGCCGGGTCAAGATCGAGAGGAGGCCTCTCGTGGTCGTGACGGCCTCAGTGAACGGAGTGGACCGAACGATCTTCCTTCAGGAAGCGGAGACCGTTCGACTTTCTTCGGAGAACGGCCGGGTCGCGACGACCTCGCTCGAGCGCGGGACACTCGTCTATGGCGCCCGGATGACCCCAGCCCGTCATCTGGGTCGGGCGGTCGAGGAGGCGATTCTGGAACGATGACTCCGAGCCCACCCGCCGTCGTGGTTTCGCTTCCCGCACGTACGATCTCGGAAGCACGCGCTCAAGCGCGGGAGGCCAAGAACGAAGGCGCGGACGTGGCCGAGGTCCGCCTCGACCGATTCCGTCCCGAAGAGCTCGCGCGCGCGGGCGAGCTGTTTCCTGCGCCTCTTCCCCTGATCGCGACCGTACGGTCAAGGGCGGAAGGCGGCGAGGGTCCCGATGACCCCGAACCTCGCCTACGGGTCCTAACGAACCTCTCGCGGCATCCCTTCCGGTGGGTCGACGCGGAGCTGGCCCGCGACTTTCCCGCCGCCGAGGCGCTCCATCGACCTGGCGTCCAGGAGCTGATCGTCTCGACCCACCTCGTTTCGGGCGTCGACGCCCACACGTGGGCCGATCTCGTCCGCCGTCAGGTGCCGCGAGGCGCCCTGCGAAAAGTGGTGGCGTTGGCATCGGTCGGTCAGACGCTCAACGAGCTCATTCCGGCTCTCCCTCCGCCGGGAGAATCCCCGGTGACGGTCGCGACCGTCGGGCCTTCGGGAACCCTTCTCCGAGCCTGGTCCCGACGACTCGGTCTTCCGTTCGTCTTCGCGTCTCTCCCCGCTCGGTCCGGGGAGGGGGCTGCGTCGCCTGTGGAACCGAGCCAGATTCCCGTGGACCGCTTGAGGAGGTTCCTCGACGCAGGGTCCAACCCTCCCCTGTTCGCGATCGTGGGCCACCCGGTGGCCCATTCTCGAAGCCCGGCGATCCATGGCCGGTGGATGAAGGCGGAGGGCCGAGCGGGACTCTTCGTCGTCCTCGACTTCCAGAGCGAAGAAGAGCTCGCGGACGCCATTCCGGCGCTGGTCGAAGGCGGGTTCCGCGGGTTTAGCGTCACCCATCCGTTCAAAGAGGTCGCGCTCGAGCTTGCCACCGAGGTTGGCCCGGGCGCGTCGGCCTGTGGCGTCGCGAATGTCCTCACCTTTCAAGAGAGCAGCATCGCAGCCGAGAATACCGACCTAGCCGCAATCCTCCGAAGGATGGAGGAGCTCCACTCTTCCTCGGGCTGGGATGGGGCGTCCGTTGGGGTGATCGGAGCCGGCGGCGCTGCACGGGCGACCCTCGCGGCAGCGCGCACGCTCGGAGTGGACGCGATGATCTGGGCGAGGCGAGCGGACCGTGCCGAGATTCTCTCCCGGGAGTTCGGGGCCCGTGCGGTGCGCGAGCCGGAGGCATCCGGGCCAACCCTGGTCGTCCACGCGACGACCGTGGGTCGGGGAGTCACTTCGTCCGAGGCGCTTCCGAACTTGAGCTGGATCCGCCCTGGTGTACACGTCATCGACTGGGTCTACGCGCCGGACGAGCCGATCGTCCGAACCACTGCCGAGAAGGCCGGAGCCACCTACGAGGACGGTTCTCGCCTCCTCGTCTACCAAGCTGCCGCGAGCTACGGCATCTGGTGGGGGAACGAACCCGCCTCCGACGAGGTCGCACGCGCGATCGAGGAGTCTTCATGATCGGTAGAGCGCGAAGCCATGGGGCAATCACGATTGCAAACGCCCTTCCGACCGGCGTGGGGTGCGCGGCCGGTGTCAACCTTCCTGTGGAGGCGGGAGTGACCATCACCTCGAACCGAAAGGGAACTCGTGCCACACATCAGATTCCGGCGGATGCTCGGTCCAGGCTCGTGCGTCAAGCTCTGCGAACAGGGCTCGACACGTACCTGCCGCGGTCGAACGTCGAGGTGACGCTGGAATTGCACTCCGATGTTCCGGTCGCGCGCGGACTGAAGAGTTCGAGCGCGGTCAGCTCGGCAATTCTTCTTGCCCTCGCGGTCGCGAGCGGACAACGCCCTTCGTCCCTCGAGATAGGGCGCCTCTCCGCAGAGGTCGCGCAGCGCGCAGGCGTGAGCGCGACGGGAGCCCTCGACGACGCGCTCGCGGGGCTCGGACCGGGGTTCGTGGTCACCGACAACACACGGGGAGAACTGCTTCGGCGGGCCGACGTCAACCCTTCCTGGAAGGTCGTCCTCTACATCCCGCCGGGCCGCCACCCACCGTCTCCACGAGTGCGATTGGCTTTCGCCCGGGAACGCCGCCTAGGGGAGCAGGTCGCCCGAGCAGCGATGGACGGAGATTGGGCGAGGGCGATGCAGCTCAACACGGAGCTTGTCGAACGCACGATGGGGTATTCCTACGAAAACCTCCGGCACCGGCTCCGCGACCACGGAGCGATCGCGAGCGGCGTGAGCGGCCTCGGACCTACGCTCGCGACAATCGCGCCCGGCGGGAGCGTCTCGGAGTTGCTCGCCGAGCTTCCTTCGGACCCGGCTCAAACACGCGTTGTTTCGTTTCTCCAGCCCGGCTCGGAGACGGGCGGTCTCCCATGACCGTCGTCCGAATCCAACCCGGAACCGCGAACGGAGTCGTTCGCTGCCCGCCATCGAAGAGCTACACCCATCGAGCCCTCGTGGTCGGGCATCTGTCCGGGCGTTCTTTCCGAATTCGAAACCCGCTCGACTCGGATGACACACGCGCCACGGCGGATGCGCTAGTCTCCCTCGGAACATCGGTCGACCGACGCACCCACGAGTGGAAGCTCCGACCATCCTCCCGGGCGAGGCCGGCCCCGGGTCGGCAAACCATCAATTGCCGTGACTCGGGGACCACCCTGCGCTTCGCCTCCGCGCTCGCAGCACTCGGCGACCGCCCGGTCGCACTCACGGGTTCTCCTCGTCTCTCCGAACGGCCGATCGACGACCTTCTCCGGACGCTGCGGGAGCTCGGGGCTCGGGCGCGTCACCTTCGCGCATCGGCTCTTCCGCTCGAGATTCAGGGGCCCCTCCACTCAGGCCGAGTCTCCTTGGACTCCTCGAAGAGCAGCCAGTTCGCGTCTGCCCTTCTGCTCGTGCTCCCCGCGCTTGCGGGCGATTCAATGCTCACCCTTCGAGGTCGGCTCGTATCCTGGCCGTACGTCGAATCGACCCTCGCGATACTTCACCAACAAGGGGTCCGGGTCTCACGGAGGGGTCGCGTGTTCCATGTCCCGGGCTCTCAACGGATCCTCCAAAGTGAATTTCGGGTCCCGGGGGACGCATCTTCGGCGGCCTACCTGTGGGCCGCAGCTGCGATTTCCGGGGGGACGGTGCGCGTTCGAGGACTTCCGATGACTTGGCCCCAGGCGGACCTCGCCGTGCTGTCGCTACTTCGTTCGGCCGGGGCGGACGTCACCTATCACGTCGATGGCGCCACGGTCTCGGCGAACCGACGCGTGCCGTTTCGGGTCGACCTCACGAACGCGCCGGACCTCTATCCGCTCGCAGGAGTACTCGCGGCGACCACTCCCGGACCTAGCCGGATTGAGGGGGCGGACCACGTGGTCCTCAAGGAGTCGGACCGAAGGGCCGAAACGGCGACGCTGGCAGAGAGATTTGGCGCCGGGGTCCGTTCGACGAAGAGGGGCCTCGAAATCCGAGGCACCCCGCACCCCCGGCCTTTGCATGCCCTCCGTATGAAGGACCACCGCTTGGTCATGAGCGCGGCGGTCGGCGCGCTCGGAGGCGACCGACCGTCGTCGATCGGCGACCGGGATTCGGTGTCCAAGTCGTTTCCCGGGTTCTGGGAAGCGTTGGAGTCGCTCTCGAGAGGAACGGTGTCCGCATGATGGCGTTCGGGCAACGGTATCGGGTCACGATCTTCGGTTCGAGTCACGGACCCGAGGTCGGGGCTGTCGTCGAGGGAATCCCTGCAGGCACAACGATCGACCCTCGCGAGATCCAACGCGACCTCGACCGAAGAAGACCGGTCGGTAGGAGGCTTGCCACTCGCCGCCAGGAAGAAGATCGGCTCATCGTCGACTCAGGTGTAATCTCGGGGACATCCGACGGCTCGCCCTTTCGAGCCCACGTCGCCAATACCGACGTTCGTCGCGAGCCCTACGACCGGACGAGGGACACCCCGAGGCCCGGGCACGCCGACTTCCCGGCTCGGGTTCGCTACGGCTCGGACGCCGACCTCTCTGGTGGAGGAATCTTCTCCGGACGAATGACAGTTGGTCTCGTGATCGGCGGTGCGATCGCCAAGAGGCTGCTGCGTGCGAAGGGAATCGATCTGCTCGCGTTCACGAGGTCCATCGGCCCGGTGGACGCACAGGTTCCGGAGGGAGAATCCCTTGTGACGCTGCGAGAACGGGCAGCGTCCAACGAGGTCGGC
>DASPTO010000067.1:0-21502 GCA_035623375.1 Thermoplasmata archaeon | reverse complement strand
CTGGGAACCCCGAGAAGTACCCGAGGCCAGCGACCGTGAACAGCAGGAGGCCGAGGGAGACCGGTCGCACCGGCCTCCAGCCGAGGGCCGGCCCACCTACGCTCATCCCGCCCTCCGAGTGCGGGGGCGCCGGACGAACTCAACGAAGCTCCCGAGCGACCAGAACGTCTCCCAGTCGATCGCCGGGGCGTCCTGCCAGGCGCGCGCGATCCTCGCTCGGCGCAGGAGATGGGTGAGCCGGTCGGCAAGCCGCTCGTCTACCGGGGAGAGCTTCGACCGCGCGGCGAGAACGGGAAGCGGAGAGGGGCTGAGGACCAGGACGGGGTAGCCGCGACGGCGCAGGTACGGAGCCACATCCGTCCAGGTCTCGTCCGCGAGCGATGAGAGTACGATCGTTGTGAGACCCGGCAGGAAGTGTCGTCGGACCGAGACCGCGCATCGTTCGGGCGGTGCCGAGACCGACGAAAGGTGGGCACGACGCACCGCATCTTCGATCCGGACCCGCTGCGTGCGTCCCGTCGAGAGGGGGACCACGTCCAGGAACTCGCCGAACACACCGAGCCCGACCCGCGCCTTCACCGCGAGGAACGACTCGCTGAGGCCGATCGCAGCGGCGCGGGAGATGGAAAAGAGATGCTCGTCGAATTCGGGTCCGAGGGGCGTGGGCCGGGCGTCCAGTAGGATCAGGAGGTCCCCGGTCTTCTCGAGTTCGTACTCGTTCGCGAGAGCGCGGCCGGCGCGCGCACTCGCCCGCCAGTTGATGCGCCGGGGCGGGTCGTCCGGAAGGGCGGCTCGGATCCCGTGGAACTCTCCGCTCTCCCCGACGCGATGCGACCGGGTCTCGCCCGGAAGAGCCGTCGTGCGTTCGAGCCGGACGGCGCCGATCCGGAGGAGCTCGGGGGGATAGCGGGTCACGACGATCGATTCGGCGGTGGAGGTCGCCTGCCTCTCGACGACCCCGAGCGGGTCCCTCCAGGCGACCGCCGGCACCCCGACCTCGACGATCGTCGGTTCGGGTGCCACCCAGTCGACCGAGAACCGGACCTCGGTCGGAGTCCGCTCGAACCTCGGTGGGGCGTCCCCCACCAGGCCGGCCGGCCGCTCGACCTCGACGAGGAGGTCCCGCGCGTCAATCCCGACCTCGGGTCGGATGACCCCCTGGACCTGGACGCTCGCGGCGCCCCCACCGACAGTTTGCTCGACCTCGACTTTCGGAGGCCGTCGAGGGGCTTCGACCCCGCCAGCGACCGGAGCAAGAAGGAGCGGAAGCGCGAGGAACAGGGGGACCGGGTTCTGGGTCACGACCCCGATGAGCATCAGGACGACCGAGGCCGCGACGAGGAGCGCCGCGATCGGCCCCCAGCGAAGCGGACGGTACGCGCTCCGCTTCACGTTCGTTGCTCGATCTCTCGGATGCGGTCGGCGAGATACTCCCGGAACTCGTCGGGTGACAATGCCTCGAGACGTCGAATCTCCTCCTGAGAGAGCCGGTGGACGTTCGGGTTCTCGGTCCGCCGGTCGAGGCTATCGAGAAGGAGGGCGAGCGCGAACCGACCTCGTGTGCCGACTCGGATCGCGGAGCGTACGCCGCCCGGGTCCCCGACGGAGGTGGGCGGGACCCCCAGGGCAGGCCACCGGGTCCGCTCGACGATGTCGATGAGGAGGAACGCCGCGGCTACGACCGCGATGGCGGCGCACGGGATTGCGACCGAGAGGTCGGAGTTCGCTAGGATCGCGATGCTGCTGAAGAGGACGGCAAGAACGGCGAAGAAGCCCCACGCGAGGCCCTTCATGTGGGCGATGCCCGACGGTCGAGGTCGTCGATCGTGGCCCGGACCGCGTCCTGGGCCCGGTCCCGCTCGGCGGGACCCAACGGGTGGGTGGAGTATCGCGCCTCCTCGAAGAGACGGGTGAGCGTCCGTGCAGCGGCCGGTCGAACTCCGAAGTGTTCGAGATACGCCGTCCGAATCTCCTCCGGGGTCGAGGTCTCGACGTCCCCGACCATCGGGCGAAGGTGCACGAGCATTTCCGAGTAGAGGGCGAGGATGACCGTTCTCGGGTCCTGCCCGAGGTCGAGTTCGAAGGACGCACGCGAGAGCGCCGCGCGCACGTTGGAGTCAGCCTGGGGGGCGTTCGCGCGACGGCGAACCTCGGCGTCGGCGCGCCGGTCGGCGAGATACCGACGGGTTTGCGGTACCCCGACCACCACGGCGACCACCGCCACGATCACGAGAATCAAGAGCGGGAGCCAGGTCGGGAGCGACGGAGCGACGAAGACGCTCCCGGCACCCGGCGGAAGCGGGCGTCCCGGCGGGGTCGGCGGAGTGGTCGGGGGCGTCCCCCCAGGCCCGGTCCCCGTATTGTTCTGGGAATTCGGAGGCCCGCCGCCAATCCCGAGGAGGTGGAGCAGGGCCACGATGAGGCAGATCACGCCGATCGCGAACAGCACGTACATGAACGTGCTGCTCGCGATTTCTCGCTGACCTTTCGCGTCGAGCCGGATGAGGACCCAGACGATGAGCACGACGACCATCACGCCGAGGATGCCCGCCGCGAACACCCAGTTCGGGAGCACCACCTGTTGGATGGGTCCGGACGAGCCACCGGAGGGAGAGCTCCGATTGGGGTTGACAAGGATGCTCGCGGTCGCGCCGACCGCGATCGCCACCGCGAGGATGACGAGAAGGACCCACGAGACGCGGGCGGTCGGCGGCCTCGCCATGGACGCTCCCCCCACCGGTGAGTTAGCCGTTGGCACGGCTTATACGCTTCCGGAGGGCGTCGTTGCGTCCCCCGAGAGGTCCTTAGGCCCCGGGGCGAGAAAGTAGAAGCTTCGGCGCTCGTGGCCGGTGGTGACCACTGCGAAGTCCTCGACTCGATAGCCCGTATCGAACGCCGCGCGGAAGGCATCGCGCACGGCGTGCCGCCACGAACGAACGGTCTCGGGCTCGTGCTCTTGGACGGCGGCGAGGTCGAACGGGATCTCGAGATGGGCGGGTCCGCCGGACGGCTCGGAGACCGCGGTCGGGGTCCGGAGGCCCTTCTCACCGACCTCGGTCTCCACGATCGCGGCCGAGGCGCTCCACCGCGTTCGGTCCTCCTCGACGGTCGGGAACTTCCCACCCACCCGTTCCTCGACATGGGGTGTCGAGAGTTCCCAGCGCAGGCGGAGACGGTCGGTCTCCTGTCCGCGGTTGATGGCATCGGGCATCTGGCCGTAGTAGTGGATGTAGTACCGGTCGGGCCGGCCCCCCAGCTGACGGACGTTGAGCCAAGCGTTTCGACTCTGGAGGGGGTCGAACGTCCAGCGGATCTCGTTGAGCCCGAGCTTGAGGACCTCATCCCGCTGGAACGTCTTCAAACGGAATCCGACCCGGTGGTTCTGGTACTCGGGACGCACCGCGGTGATGTGGGAGTAGTGGTAGAGCGCCGTGCCGTCCCACCCGAGGAGGGATAGTGCGAACCCCACGAGGTGAATGTCGGCGAACGCGCCGAGGACGAGGCCCCCGTTGTCCTGGAGAGCCCTCTGGAGGGTGACCGGAACCCCCTCGTCCCCCCAGACGGCCCGGTGAACCTCGAGGACCTGCCGGAACTCTTCTGGCTTCTCGAGCTTACGGAAGCGGAAGCCCCGGACGTCGCTGCTGACCCCGGCCACGAGGCGCAGACCGGCTCTCCGTACTTAACCCGACCGCGGAGCCCTTCCCCGAACGTCTACCTGCGGACCCGGAGCTCGGCGCGCTTCGCCTCGTACCGCTGCTCGTCCCGGGGGGTCAGGTCCCAGAGGAGGTCTTCGAGCTCGGGGATGTTCCGCAGAAACTCGGCCTTGCTCTTCGTCACCATCAGGTGCTCGAAGCGGCGTCGCGCGACGGCGTACGCCCCGACCATGTACATTCCCACGACGACGACGATCGGCCCGACGATGACGAACACAAGGTTGTAGTCCGGGCCACCGGCCGGAGCAGTGACGCTGTCGATCGATGGGAAGGGTGGGATCGACTGGAGCGGAGTGTACTCTCCCGCGGCGAGGATCGTGAGGAACGTCCCGACCGCGAGGATGAAGATCGAGATCCACGCCCGGTACGTCCGCATCCCGTGCCGGAACCGCTGGCTGAGGGGGACCTTCTCCGGGGCTGCCATTCTGGCGGCGGGAGGCGGTTTTCCTTAAGAGGCTATCCGGACCACGAACGGCGGGGAACCACGGGGTCGTGCTCAGGCGTTCCCGTGGGGCGGCTCCTCCCGGGGAGGCGCGGAAGCGGTCCGTCCGTAGGGGAGTGCCGCCTTCTTCGGTGGGGGCTTTGGACCGGCGGAGGGGGGAGGGACCCGGGCGAGCGCGGGCCGAAGACGGCGGTAGACGAGGACCGCGCCAAGGAGCGCCACAAGTGCCCCGGCGTATCCGGTCGCTTCTCCCCCGACGAACCCGATGCCGAGGACGAAGAACCCGATCGTACTGAAGAGTCCCCCCGCGACAACACTTCCTCCCACCCGCTCTCCCGGGGAGTCGGAGGGAAGCGAAAGGAACCCTCCGGCCACCTGGAGGGCCACGACAGCGGCCGACTCGAGGACCACGAGCGCTGTCCCGTCCACCGTGATGGTCGGGTTGCTGAGATACTGAGCCACGATCGCGAGCGAGATGATCCCTCCCATCGCCGATCGGAAGCCGAGCGCGTAGAACGGTCGGGCTGGCTCCCGGCCCCAGAACCGCGTCCGGAGGAGCGCCCACTGAGCGACCTCGTCTCCGACCACCAGGAGCGCGAGAAAGATCGCAGCCCCGATGAGCGAACCCGCTCCCATCGAGATCTGGAACAGCACGAACGCGATCGCCATCGGGACCCCGACGAACAGACCCGCCGTGTAGGCGAAGAGTTCCTTCCGCTCGTCGAACAGGGTCACCGGGACCTGTGGCTCCGCGAACCGTCCGACCTCGATGTAGAGGAAGGCGGCCGAAAGAAGGACGCCGACCACGGCGCCGATCGAGAGCGAGGCGACGACCATCGTCAGTCCACCCGACGGCCGGAGGCGAGGAAGCCGGTGTGGCCGAGCATCTCGAACGCAGGCCGGGTACCTCCCTCTCCGACGTGAAGTCCTCGCTCGAGGAGCTCGACCGCCCGGACCTCATCGAACCCGAGCTCCCGAAGAGTCCGGACCGTCCGCTCGAGCTGGTTGTAGGTGGGTGTGAACGTCGCGACGTACCCTCCGGGGGCGAGCGCCGAGCGAGCGGCGGAGAGCACTGCCCACGGTTCCGGAAGGTCGAGCACGACGCTCGCGAGGTTGCTCACGTCCAAGCCCTCGACGGAGACATCCCGCAGACGGAACTCGACCCGGCCCTCGAGCCCCGCACGCCGGACGTTGGCGCGGGCGGCTTCGAGGAAATCGTCGCGTCGGTCGTACGAGACGACATGGCCGGTCGGGCCGACCGCGAACGCGAGAGCCACGGTCAGCGCCCCACTTCCCGAGCCGGCCTCGGCGACCGTCGCTCCCGGCCCAACGCCCGCCAGGAAGAGGAGCTGCATCGCGTCTTTCGCCGTGATGATCTGGGCACCTCGCCGGATCGACCCGAGAAGGTCGGAGAGGGACGGACGGAGGGCGTGGTACGTCTGACCCAGCCAGGCGACGGTGCTGCCCGGAGGTTGGCCAATTAGCCCGGTGAGGTCGAGAACGCCCTCCTCTCCGACCTTCTGAGGGCCGCGCCCGAGGCGGACGATGAGCGGTGCCGCCCCGGCCCGCTTGAGCGCGACCGTCTCCCCCTCGGACCAGGTCTCGCTCATCGGACCTCCCGGGACCACGACCTCCCCCGCGTAATAACCCGACGCTTCGCGGGACCGCTTCATTATCTCGGCGCGCTCCACTCCCGTTCCGTGGTCCAGTACTCGGACGAGGACCTCATCGAAGCTCCTCGGGAGGTCGTCTGGAAGCTCCTCGAGGAGCACCATGACGACACGAGGATCTCGGCCATCCACCCGCTCATCCTCTCCCAGAAAACCGTGCGCCGGACCGAGGGGGAGATCTTGGTCGACCGCGTGATCGACGTGCGCCGGAAACCGAAGAAGTCGCGCTGGAGGATCACCTTTGACCGACCCGAGCGGTACCGATGGGAGGTCCTCGAGAGCGAGGGTCCATGGGCGAGCGGGACGTACCTCGAGCTCACCTACGCCGACGCTCCGAAGGCGACCCGGGTCGCTGCGCGGGGCGCTCTCACCGTACTCGGCCTTCCGTTCTTCCTCTCCCAGGAACGCGCGGTACGAAGCGCGCTCACCGACCTCCGCACGGAGGATGTCTGGTACCTTCGCCGGTATCGGTACTGAGAGGTTCTCGGGGCAGCGACTTTAGATAGGACGAGCGTTGGCCCGTGGCGCTGCGGGCATAGTGTAGTCTGGTTATCACATAGGCTTGCCAAGCCTATAACCCGGGTTCAAATCCCGGTGCCCGCACTCTCCGATCCGGTCCTACTCCCGTTCGCTTAGAATCTTCAATAGCGGCTCGTGGAGAAGTCCGTTCGAGCCGAGCACGTCTTCGGAAGCGATCGTCCGAACGCCGTCCCAGTCGGTGAATCGACCGCCGGCCTCTTCGAGAATCGGGAGGAGCGGGCCGTTGTCCCAGAGCTGGAGACCGACATCGACCATAGCGTCGACTCGACCGGTCGCAACGAGAGCGAAGCCGTACCCATCCCCCCACCCCCTCTGCGTCCGCGTGGCGGAGGCGAGCCGCTGGAACCGGACGCCACGCGACTCGAGGGCCCGGACGGACGTGGTGAGGAGCGTCGCATCGGAGAGGCGGTCGGTCCGTGAGACGTGGGCGCCGCGGCCGTTCCATCGACATCCCTGGCCAGTCGCTGCCTCGACCGTCTCGCCAAGAGCAGGCAGGTGGATCACGCCCACCGCCGGCACCCCGTCGACCTCGACGGCGACCAGCACGGAGTAGAGCGGCACGCCGTGGACGAACGACTTCGTCCCGTCGAGCGGGTCGACGATCCAGCGGATTCGGCGATCCCCCTCCTGAACGCCTCCCTCCTCCCCGACGATGGTGTGGGTCGGGAACGAATGACGAATGATCCGGCGGACCTCCGCTTCGGAGGCGCGGTCGGCGGGAGTTACGGGCGAACCGTCCGGCTTGGTCTCGGCGGAGATCCGTCCTCCGTAGTACTCGAGGGTACGTCGGCCGCCCGCCCGGGCCGCGGTCCGCGCCACTGACAGAAGCGCCGTCAGGGACGGAAGCGCTGCCTCGTCTTCGCTCGGAGGCGGGGTCGCGACACGACCCGCGGTCCGACGACGCACAGGCACGAGGTCGCCTATCTCGGACTGCGACTAAACTGCTTCGCAGGAAGGCGACCCCGGGCCGGGGTCCCGAGCTACCGCGAGTCGGGAAGGTACGCCTCGGAAGCGAGACCGGGAACCTCGCCCCCCTTCCACGGAGACCGGGGCCAAGTGTGGTCCGGTTTCGCAGCGACGCGGATTGCCATTCGAGAAAGCTCGGAAATCCATGGGGCTTCGAGAGCTTCGGCGACCGGCACCTCTCGGACCTCTGCGATCTCGGGCGGACGGGCGGCCGGTTCTCCGGCCACGTGCTCGACCTCGAAGGCGAAGTAGACGTCGCTTTCGTCCGGGCGGACGACCTTGTGCCGGGTCAGAAGAAGGCGCCCGACTCGCACCGTGACCCCCGTCTCCTCCTCGAACTCGCGGGCGACCGCTACCTCGAGCGCTTCGCCGGGTTCGACGTATCCGCTCGGAACCGTGAAGCGGGGCCGGTAGACCGCGCGGTTGACGAGAGCGCGACCGTTTCGGATCAGGACTCCCCCGACCCCGACGCGAGTGTGGGGGGCGGGAAGCGGGGGAGGAGCTCCGGTGGACACGCTGCTCTCCGCACCGAGGGCGACCTTAGGCCTTTCGCGTGCCGGGCTCGAGACCCGGGGGAAACCGACCGACTACGCTTCCTTGAGCAACGAGTCGAGGAAGCCGATCGGGGGAGTGCCGAAGCCCAGCAAGGTGTCGTGGAACTCCTTCGCGGAACCCCGGAACTTCGGACCGAGGTACTTGGACCGAACGTCCAGGATCATCAGTTTCCCGAGAGTGTAGCAGAAGTACTCCGGGTTGTAGGTGCCGCGAATTGCCTCGCGCTGCGCGTGGACCTCTTCGAGGTGCGCCTCGGTGCGGAGGAGGCGGGCGGCGTCGGCCACCGACATCCCCTGGGTATGCATCCCGATCGACACGATGAGCCGACAATCCCGGAGCAGTGCGTCGTGCAGCTGGGTCACTTCGGCCGACGTCGACCGGTCGTCGAAGCCCGCTTCGAGCGCCGCGAGCTCGCAGTAGTGCGCCCATCCCTCGATGAAGGAGTAGGAGAACCAGACCTTCCGGGCGAGCGACTGCTCGGTCTTTCGGAAGTGGAGCGACTGGAGGTAGTGGCCCGGCCAGACCTCGTGGACGGTGGTGTTCTTCAGCATCGCGTAGTTGAGCGTGCGCATCCACCCTTCGGCCTTCGCGATGTCCCACGCCGGGTCGACGCTCGTCACCCAGTAGATCCCGTCCACCGGCTTTTCGAACGGCCCGGGCGGGCTCATCGCCGCCGTCCAGAGGTCCCGGGCCCACGGCGGAGTCTCTCGGACATGAACGACCTCGGGCTCGGGAACCGTGACGAGCTCCTTCCGCCGGACGAACTCCCGGGTCTCGTCGGTCAGCTTCCGCGCGGTCGGGAGGAGGTCCTCGGGGGCCGGATGCTTCTCGTAGAGGTGGGCGATCAGCTGGTCGACAGAGACCCCCTCACGATGGCTGATCTCGGCGAGGCGTTCCCGGTTGCGCTTGAGGTCGTCGCGTCCACGACGAAGAACCTCCTCCACCGACATCGGTAGGCCCTCTCGGACCCACAGAAGACGCTGGAATCGCTCGCGACCTAACGCGAAGTCGTCGGTCGCGTTCGGAAGGCGTTCCTTCGTAAGCCACTCTGCGAAGGAACGGACCGCAGCGTCGGCCCCTTCGCGCGCCTTCCGAACCTCGTCCCGGAGCGCCTCCGACCCGGTCCCTGCGAACGATTCTCCCTCCTCGAAGTGGGAGGGGAGTCCGTTCGCGATCTGAATCGCGAGCGTGACGAACGGCCGAGGGAGGACCCGTTCCAAGCGGTGCTTCGCCGTCTCGAGAAGCGCCGGGACCAGCGTCAGGACCTTCACGATCGCCGCGACGCGGGTCGCGACCGGTGCGTAGTCCCGCGAGATGTAGTTCGTGAGGTCCGGCTGGAACAGGTAGCTCATCGGGTTGCGGTCGAGCTCCCGTGTCTCCTCGAGGTCGAAGAGGTTCCCTTCGAGGAGGAGGCGCAGAAGGCTCCGGTCGAGTCGACGGGCCAGGGTGAGGTCGCGTTCGGGGATCTCGTCCAGCTCCCGGAGGAACTCCTTCGCGGTCGCCGCCCAGCGATCCGTGCTCTCGCGGGAGACGTCCGGGAGGACCCCGTCGTACTCGTGAAGCCCGAGATACGAGGCCATCGTCGGCCGGAGCACGAACAGGTGGGCGATGCTCTCCTTCTCGAGGAACGCGAGCCGGTCGGTAGGAGATTGAGCCATAGACGAGGTTCCGTTCACTCGGTGCCGCAGATAGGGCTTGCGGGAGGACGGCGTAAGGGAGACCGTGTTGGATTCTCTACCGGGGAGCGGAGCGTCGAAGCGAACTGAGGGACGCTATCCGGGCCACGGACTGACGACGGTCCGGTCCACCTTCGAGACGGAGCCTCGGCCAGTGAGGATCATCGCCGACGCGGTGTCCGTAGCGAGGAGGGAGAGATACTGTTCGACCCCCGCTTCGCCTCCCGCAGCGAGCGCCCAGAGGAGAGGGCGGCCGAGTCCTACCGCTCGAGCGCCGAGAGCGAGGGCGACTAGAATGTCCGTGCCACGACGAACTCCTCCGTCCAGGTAGACTTCTGCGTGTCCCCTCACCGCTCGGACCACCTCGGGGAGCACTGCGAGCGAGGGCGGGCTCCGGTCCAGTTGACGACCTCCGTGGTTCGAGACCACGACGGCTTTCGCTCCGTGAGCGACCGAGCGACGAGCGTCCGTGGCATCGAGCACCCCCTTTACGACGATCGGCAGGTCAGTCACGGACCGGAGACGATCGACGACTTCCCACGACTCCGGGTGAGGTCGGCCCGCCGAGTACACCGGACCGGCGGCACGAGGTCCGCGGGACGGAGGAACGACTCCCGGACCGCTCCCCACCGGGAGGGACGAATCGATCGCGAAGCCGGACCGAAGCTGTCGGTCCCGGACCCCGAGGACGGGAACGTCCGCCGTGAGGACGATGGCGGTGAATCCTGCTCGGTCCGCGCGGCGCACGAGGCGCTCCGTCGCTTCCCACTCGGGCTGGAGGTAGAGCTGGAACCACCGGGGACCCCGTGGCCGCGCGCGGGCGATCGCCTCGAGCGAGTCCGTAGAGAGGGTGCTGAACACCGCGAGGACGCCGGCTCGTGCCGCGGCCCGCGCCATGCCGACCTCCCCGTCGGGGTGGACGAGCCCCTGGTAGGCGGTCGGGGCGACGTAGAACGGCGCGCGGACATCTTCGCCGAGAACTTCGGTCCTCAGGTCGACCTCGCGAATCCCTGCAAGGGCCCGAGGCTTCAGGACCCAGCGGCCGAACGCCGCTCGGTTGGCGCGGTCGGTCCATTCGGTCCCAGCACCACCCATGACGTACGACCAGATCCTCTCCCCAACTGCCCGGCTCGCGGCCTCTTCGACGTCGCTCAGAGAGACAAAGGGGACCGACCTGCGCTTCGCCACGGACCAGGACCTCGGAGGAGCGACGTCCGCCGGGGATTTGAGGCGGCCCTATCCGTCCCTCCCACCCGAAGCGGCAAACTCCCCTCAGATTCGGTGGGGCCCCGCCCGGACACGCACCGGTCGACCCAAGGTGACGCTTTTCTGATGAACGTACTTCATCCGGACATGGCCAGCGTGCGACGTGTGACCGTTGCGGGCAACCGGTCGTTCGAGTACGTCTCGCAGGGGAAGGGTCCGGCGACCCTGCTCGTACACCCGGGCGGCCCGGGCGGAACGTACCATTACCTGCGCGGTCTCCTCAAGCTTGCGAGCGTCAACCTGCGGGTCGTTCTGTTCAACCCCCGAGGGGTCGGTCACAGCTGGGCTGCGGCACGGCCGAGCGCCTACACGATCGAGAACGAGGCCGAGGATGTGGAGGCGATTCGCCGAGCCCTCCGGATCTCCGAGCTTCACCTGCTCGGGTACGAGGCCGGGGGCTTCGCCGCTCTCGAGTACGCGCACCGCTATCCCCAGCACCTTACCTCGTTGCTCCTCTGCGGCACGGCGGGGAGCGCGGAGGAGATCCGCGCCGCGAACGCGCTGATCATCTCCTGTGCGAGCCCCCGCCAGCGGGCCCGTCTCCGGGAGCTCACCCGTGCGAAACGGTTCGACTCGCCCGAATACCAAGAGCTCGCAGAGAGGATGCGCGAGCCGTTCTACACGCGGTTCCTGAAGGGAGTTCCTCGCGACCTCAAGGCGACCAAGATCAACCCGGAGGTCTACCGCGCCATGATGTCGCCGAGCGGGGACCAGTACGCGGTCGAGGGGACGATCGCGAAGTGGGACGGCCGCAAGTACTACTCAAAGATCGAGCTTCCCTGCGTGGTCGTCGTCGGCCGATACGACTACTTCCTCGGCCCGTCCGTCGCGATGGCCGAGCGGATCGAGCCCGCGCACCTCCGCGTCCTCGCGAGCTCGAGCCATCTCGCGATCCTCGAGCAGCCGCGGGAGTTCCTGGCGATCATCTCGGAGTTCTTGGGCGACGTAACGGGCTGGTAGGGCCATCGAACCCCGTCCGATAGAGGTAAACCCGTCCGGGACAACTACGGGGACCTCGAGGTCCCCCCATGCCCGACGACACGCCCCAACCGAACGACCCGTCCCCCTCCACCCCGGTCCGCCTCCGGCTCACGAGGGAGGCTCGAGACGCGCTCGCCGCGGCGCTCGCCGGCCGCCCGTCGGGCTCGGGGGTACGGGTCTGGGTCGAGCGCGGGATGCGCCCTCACGCACAGATGATGATCGACCACGCGAGCATCCGCGACGTCCCCGTGATCGTTGACGGGATTCCGCTCCTCGTCGACGAGAGCAGCCTCAAGTTCCTCCTCGACGCCGAGATTCGGTACCACTCGGAGCCGGGTCGGGTCGGCTTCGAGGTCGTCGGCCCGTTCCTACCGGCTACGGCTCCCGCGCCGTCGGGCGGGACCTCGGCCCCTCCCACGCCGCGTGCGCCCGCGACCTCGGGAACCCAAGGGACGGGCCCTGCCCGCCCGGAACTCGAGGAGAAGATTCGCGAGGCGCTGAAGAACATCTACGACCCCGAGATCCCGATGAACATCGTCGACCTCGGCCTCATTTACGGGATGGATTGGGATGCTTCGGGCGGACTCACGATCCGCATGACGATGACGAGCCCAGGTTGCCCCGTCGTTGAGGAGCTCACCCAGGAGGTCGCGACGGCGGCACGCAACGCGAGCGGTGTCGAGAAGGTTCAGGTCGAGGTCGTCTGGGAGCCTCCGTGGGGACCCGACAAGATGACGGACTTCGCCCGCCGCCAGTTCGGCTACGCGTGAGTCGCTGCTACCTACCGGCCCTGGTCGACCCCAAGCCAGTGGTGGAGCTTCTTGAGATTGTCGAGAGTTCCGATGACGATCATCGCGTCGCCGGGAGCGAACCGGAACGAAGCGGACGGGTTGAGGACGGTCGTGTACTCCCCCTTCCCGTTCGGCCGAGCATAGCCCACGACGAGGCAGTCGCTCGCCTGGCGCACGAGGCGCTCCGCGTCGAGGAGCGGCTGGTTCGAGACCGGGGTCTTCGCCGTCAGGACGAACTCCTCGAGGTCGACTCCGTACTCGGTCGTCGTCAGGTCTTCGATCGTGTTCGCGACCTCGGGCCGGAACGCCGCGTCCGCGCAGATCCGTCCTCCCATGTCCCCCGGCGAGGCGACGTAGGTGACGCCGGCGGCCCGCAGAGTGTGCCGGAGCTCGGGACGGGACACGGAGACGACGATCCGGGTTGCCGGACTCATCTCGCGGACGTTGAGCGCGGTCACGAGGTTCGCGGTGTCGTCCTCCGTGCAGACGATGACCGCAAGCGCTCCCGGAACGTTCACACGTCGAAGGATCTCCTCCTCTGCCGCTGCCCCATAGGTGGCGAAGAGGTGCTTCTCGTCCGCGAGCGCGCGCAGGTTCGAAACCTCCGCCGCGTCGCTCGTTACGATCGCCACCCGCTCGTCCTGAGCGAGCAGCTCGCGGACCGCGGCACGGCCAACCGCCCCCGTGCCGAGCACGACGATGTGTCCTGAGAAGTTCGTGCCCAGCGTTCCAAGCGCCCGGTGTTGCGATTCCTCTTGGACCCCGGCGATGATGACCGAGACGAGATACGCCGCGAGAAAGACCTCCGTCGCAGCAATGCCGACCGTGAACGCCTTCGCGCCCGGATTGTTGGGCACAATGTCTCCGTAGCCGATCGTGGAAAGAGTCACCATCGCCCAGTAGAGCGAATTGAGGAGATTCGGGCCGCCGCTCTCGAGGAAATAGAAACCGAACGTCGCGACGAGCACCACCGCCGCGTATCCGATGAGGAAGATCCAGAGACGTCCGAGAAGTCGTTTCAGGTAGGCGAGACGAGGCGAGGGCATTGGAACCCCAGCGGCGGGAGTCTCCTATACCTTTCGCGCTCCGATCTTGGATTTTCGGTCCTCACCGAACGTTCGGTGCTCGCCCTGTGTTCATCCGGGTGAGGGGCCCAACCAACCACTCTGGGCGATTCCTTCGTACACTCCTCGTCGATTCGGGGCAACTAGCAAAAGCGCTGCACCGAGAGGATTCGTCGACCTTCGTCGTCAGCGTCGCGCGATGAGGATGCGGTCTCCGAAGTCCGACCAGATCACGTCCACGTCGTGGAATCCCGCCTGCTCGAGGGCGTTTCGGTGGACAGACAGGGGAAGGTCGGAGTGTCTCGGGTGGACCGCGTGGCGTCGCTTTCGCTCGGCGAACTCGGCCGCGAGAGCCGGGATCTTCGCGGTGGACTTCCACCAGCGTGCCCACTCGTTCCGCCGCCACCCGAGGAGGGTGTCCCGTCGCCGCCACACTCTCCGCGCGAGGCGGTCGAGCCCAGGTGCGGAAGGACCCCAGGGAAAGTAATCCCCGTCCAGGAAGACCCCGTTCCGACGGATCAGGCGGCCCAGGTCTCGATAGAGAGCACGAAGGTTCCGCTCGGGGAGCCAGTGAAGAGCCGACGTGCTCACCGCCGCGTGGACCTTCCGAACCGGTAATCGGTCGGTCCACCCACGGGAACCGAGCTTTGCGTCGACCCAAGTCAAACGTCCGCCGAAGTCTCCAAGCGCGCCCTGGCCGATTCGAAGCGTCACCGGGTCGTTGTCGACCGCCACCGAGCGAGCGCCGGGAAAGCGTCGTAGGAGGCGGGCGCTCAGCGACCCCGGGCCGGCGCCCAGGTCGAGGACCGTGAATCGACGCGGGACCGATGCGCCGAGCGCGTCAAACATCGCTCGGAACCGCGGTTCACGATTCGGCATCGAGCTCTCCTGCTGGCGGTCCCAGGCTCGGAGTAGGCCCTTCCAATCGGGTTCACGGTCCACGGTCCGGGTCGCGCTCCTCGGCATGCCGGTTCTCGGTCGATAGACCGCGTCGAGGACTTGAGGATGCCCGGGCCCGTACGAACGGGTCGCTCCTTCGCGACCGCCGGCAATGCTCGGGAGGATGCGGTCGAGGAGATGCGCCGATGCTTCCGGAGAACGCGCCCAGCGACTCGCGGGACGTGCTCCGCACCGACGACTTCTTGGGCAAAGCCCGCACCGGAGCAAATGGTAAATACCGTGCCCTAGGTGGGCGAGCCCTTGACGGCCGCCGTGCTATCGGGGGCCGAGGGAAGCGACTTCGTGACCGACCGTCCGGCGTCTCGACCCCTCGGTCCAGGAGAGTATACCCGCTTTGAACGCGCTCGGATCCTCGGGGCCCGTGCGCTGCAGATATCGCTCGGTGCACCGATCCTGACGGACGTCCCCGCGGGGCTCGTCGACCCGGTCGCGATCGCAGAGCTCGAGTTCGCCGCGGTCCGGATACCGATCACCGTCCGTCGGAACAACTCCGCGAGCTAGACGAGCTTCCGGGTCCGCGATCTCGTCAGACGCTCGCGTCGTCCAGCGCCCTCGCGCAGTTGCACGACGGGGCCACCGCGAGCCGGGGCACGAGCGAGGCAAGAACGCGCTGCATCCGGTCCGTGTTGCGGCGCATCGTCTCGACGATCTCCTTCGCCTCGACCGGTCGCTCGGCCCAGACGTCAAAGTCGGTGACCATCGCAAGGCAGGCATAGCAGGTCGCGCGCTCGCGAGCGAGCGTCACCTCGGGGACGAGCGTCATCCCGATCACGTCGGCGAACGACCGGTAGAACTTCGATTCGGCACGCGTGCTGAAGCGGGGACCCTCGACGCAGACGTACGTCCTTCCCTCGACGAACGGGGTCCCGAGCTCTCGGCCCGTGGCCGCCGCCGCCCGGAGGAGGTCCGGGCAGAACGGGTCCGCGAGCGAGACGTGGAAAACGCGGCCACCATCGAAGAACGTGGTCGGACGCTGCTTCGTGAAGTCCACGAACTGGCTCGGGAGAACGAACGTCCCGGGCGGGAGCTCTTCCCGGAGCGAGCCGACCGAGCTCACCGTCAGAATCGCCTCGACGCCGAGCGCGCGGAGCGCGTCGACGTTCGCCCGGTAGTTCACTCGATGCGGTGGGATCGTGTGTCCGGGGCCGTGACGAGCGAGAAAGAGCGTGCGAACTCCGCCGACCAACCCCTCCTCGATGGGCCCCGACGGAGCACCCCAGGGGGTCGCGACCTTGTGACTCTTCGTCGAGCCGTGCTCGAAGATCCCCGTGATCCCGGACCCTCCGATGACCGCGACCGTCCGCCGCGCGTTCGTCATCCTCCCTCCTTCGACGAACCGGAAGTGTGCGCCCTCAGGTGGAGGCGGGCCATCACAACTTCTCCGCGGGTGCGCTCGAGGAGGGAGCGTGCGGAGTCCTGCTTCGGCTTGAGCTGGACGATCGCTCGGGTCGTGTCGAACCGCAGAAGGTCGCGGGTGAGCGAGTCCATGAGCGCGAGATACGACTGCGCCCCCGCGAGGTCGTCGTGGGCAAGCCGGTCGAGCACGAGCCGGCGTACCTCCCCCACGACGTCCCCGAGGCCGAGGAGATACGGCTCCGGGTCGACCCCCAGGTCGCTCGGTCCGGGAAGCGTCGTCCCCTGAACGACCGCGGCGAGGAGGACCCCCTCGACCCCCTCCTGGAGGGCGTCCATCGCGAGTCCCTCGTCCCCGCGTCCCTCGCGACGCAGCCAGTCGGCGAGCTCGGCGAGCTCGCGGCGCACCTCGGCGACTGCCGGCGGCACCGCATGGTCGGAATGGAGACGGCTCATCGTCGACTGTGCAAGGCGGCGGAGGCGGCGGGCGCGCTGGTAGAGCTCTTCGCGCCGAAGCTCGCGCTGACGCAGGTGCGCCTCGATCCCGGCGAGCGACTCTTCCGGGATCCCGGGAGGGGTCCGAGGGGGGTCGCTATCGGAAGAGCGTGAACCGTTGGTCATCGTTGCCTCCGTCCAAGATTCCGAGACGAACCCCCGCGTCGAGCCATCCGTGAGCGTAGCTCGCCGCGGCGAGCGCGCGGTCGCGGTCCCCCGCGGCCGAGAAGTGCTCGGCATCCGCAAGGTACGACCGTGCCATCGCGAGAAAGTCGTCCGAAGCGCCGCGCAGGAACGACCGCTCGGGGGGAGCGGGAGTCACCTTCGCGAGCGCTTCCCGGGTCAGGCGGAGGTATCGCTCGAGAAGAGGGGATTCGGTCGTCACGATGAGGTCGGGTAGCGACGTGGCCGATATGATATAATCCGTCGGGCGCGGACCGCGCCTTCAGCCTTTCGGGACCTTCTCCCAGTCCTTGAGGAACCGGGCGAGTCCGATGTCGGTGAGCGGGTGCTGGACGAGCTTCTCCATGACGGCGTATGGCATGGTCGCGATGTCGGCTCCGATCTTCGCTGCCTCGAGGACGTGAATGGGATGGCGGATGCTCGCGACGAGAACCTTCGTCGGGAACGAATAGTTCCGGTAGATCTGGACGATGTCGCGGATGAGGTCCATGCCGACCTCGCCCTGGTCGTCCAGGCGGCCGATGAACGGGCTCACGTAGGCCGCGCCGACCTTCGCCGCGAGCAGCGCCTGGTTCGCGCTGAAGACGAGGGTCATGTTGACCCGGGTCCCTTCCTTCGCGAGGACCTTGGTCGCGCGAAGGCCGGCGAGCGTCATCGGGACCTTCACGTAGATTGCGTTGTGGATGCTGCGGAGGTGCCGTCCCTCCCGGAGCATTCCTTCGGTGTCGGTCGCAACGACCTCGGCCGACACGGAGGGGACGCCGAGCGCGCAGACCTCGCGAAGGACGTCCTCGAACTTCCGGCCCTCCTTCGCGACGAGCGTCGGGTTCGTCGTGACCCCGTCGAGGATCCCGGTCTCCCACATCGTTCGGATCTCCGTCACGCTCGCCGTATCGAGGAACAGCTGCATCGTCTTCCCTCCGAAACCGCCCCGCCTACTCAACCTTGCCTCGGCCCTTGAGGAGCTCCCACGCCTCCTCGACGATCCGCTCCTTCGACATGCCGTAGCGGTCGAGAAGCGCCCACGGCTCGCCGGACTCGCCGAACAGGTCCGGTACCCCGACCCGACGGACCGGCACCGGGTAATTCTCGGAGAGCGTGGACGCGACGAGCGCGCCGACCCCGGTGAGGACCGTGTGTTCCTCGAGGACGAGAAGCGCGCCGGTGTCCCGGGCGGCTCGGAGGAGCGCCGGTGCATCGAACGGCTTCACGGAAGCGAAATCGAGGACCCGGGCCGAGACTCCCACCTTCGATAGCTCCTCGGCGACCTCGAGAGCTCGCACGACGAGCGACCCGACCGCGACGATCGTGAGGTCGCTCCCGCTCCTCAGTTCCGCAGCCTTCCCGATCTGGAACGAGCCGTCGGTGACGGTCGGAAGGTTCTCTCGGGTGAGGCGGACGTACGCCGGGCCGTACCGCTCCGAGACCGCGAACGTTGCCGCTCGCGTCGTCGGCGCATCCGACGGAACGATCACGGTCATTCCGGGAAGTCCGCGCATGAGGCCGATGTCCTCGACGATCTGGTGGGTCCCACCATCGGCGCCGACCAGGAGACCGCCGTGGGTGGCGACGATCTTCACGTTGGCCTTGTTGTAGCAGATCGACTGGCGGACCGCGTTGTACGCCTGCCCCGCCGCGAAGACCGCGAACGTGCTCGCGAAGACGGTCCGCCCTTGGAGGGCGATGCCCGCGGCCATCGTCATCATCGTCTGCTCCATCACGCCGACGTTGAAGAATCGGTCCGGGAACTTCTGGCCGAAGAGGATCGTTCGCGTCGACCCCGAGAGGTCCGCGTCGAAGACCACGAGCTCGGGGTCCTTCTCCCCGAGCGTGACGAGCGCCTTCCCGTAGGCGTCCCGAAGGCTCTCGGGCTTCCCGAGAACGGCGCTCACGGATGCGCCTCCTCCCCGCGGGCGAGCTCGGCGAGCGCCTGCTCGGCTTCGGCCGAGTTCGGTGGCTTCCCGTGGAACTGATGCTTCCCTTCCATGAAGGAGACGCCCTTCCCCTTCACCGTGCGAGCGACGATCGCGGTCGGGCCATCGGTCGTGCGACGCGCTTCCGCGAAGGCGTCGAGCAGCGCGGGAAAGCTGTGGCCGTCGAGGTCGATCGTGTGGTAGCGGAACGCGCGGAACTTCTCGACGATCGGCTCGATCCCCATGATCGACTCGGTCGACCCATCCGTCTCGAGACCGTTGCGGTCGAGGATCACGAGGAGGTTGGAGAGACGGTAGTGACCGCCGGCCATGAGCGCTTCCCAGGTCGGGCCGGCCTGGCACTCGCCATCGCCGAGGACGGCGTACGTTCGGTACGACGCCTTGCGAAGTCGGGCGTCGAGCGCCATCCCGACCGCCATTCCGATCCCCTGGCCGAGGCACCCGGTCGACGCTTCGATGAACGGGAGCTTCGTCCGGTCGACGTGGCCCTGGAGACGGCTTCCGAGCTGACGGAACGTGGCGAGCTCCTCGCGAGGAAAGTATCCGCGGAGCGAGAGCGCGGCGTACATCGCGGGAGACGCGTGCCCCTTCGAGAGCACGAGACGATCTCGGTCCGGTGAATCGGGACGACGGGGGTCGATCTTCAGCTCGTGGAAGACGAGCGCCGTGAGGATGTCGGTGACGGAGAGGCTCCCTCCGGGATGTCCGCTCTGCGCGGCGAAGGTCATTCGGATGATCTCCTTGCGGATCTCCCGGGCCGTCTCTTGGAGGGAGCGGACGAGATCGGCCGGGAGTTCCTCCGCCATGGGCGGCGCGCGCAGGTAGGGCGCGCTATTTGACTGTTGACCCGCGGGCGGCGCTACGTCGAGCGCGCGTGCGCCGTTTCGGCGGCGCGACGGGGGCCGACGGGAGGAGCGAACGGAGCGTCCGCAGGTCCTCGGCGTACTGGGCGTACCCGCGGCCGTCGAGCGGAGTCTCGAGGTACCCCGGCACCTTCGCCCACCGGGGGTCGTTGACGATCAGGCGGAACGCCTCGAGCCCGATCCGTCCCTTGCCGATGTTCTCGTGCCGGTCGCGGCGCGAGCCGAGATCCTCCTGCGCGTCGTTGAGATGGAAGGCGAACACCCTCTTGGTGCCGAGCACCGTTTCGATGTGGTCCGTGAGAGCCCCGTAGGCCGCAGCGTCGTGGAAATCGTAGCCGGCCGCGAACATGTGGCACGTGTCGAGATTCACACCGAACCGCTCCGGCCGGTCGAGCGCGTTGAGGACGGTCGCGAGCTCCTCAAACCTCGAGCAGAGGGTCGTTCCCTGCCCCGCCGCGTTTTCGAGAAGAATCCGGACCCGGCCTTCGGGCCGAGCCTCGAGCGCGAGGCGCAGGCTCTCGATGAGCACCTTGAGCCCCGATTCCACACCGCCCCCCAGATGTGCGCCCGGATGGAACACCAGGGAATCCACCCCGAGGAGCTCGGCTCGGTCAAGCTCGTCCAAGAATGCCTTGCGCGAGCGCTTCAGGAGGAAGGCCTTGGGGTTCGCGAGGTTCGCGAGGTATCCGTGGTGAACCTGGGTCGCCAGAAGCCCCTCCTTTCGAACGGCGGCACGGAACGCTTCGGCTGCCGCGGGAGCGATCGGAGGCCCGGCCCACATCTGAGGGCTCTTCGAGAAGATCTGGATCGAGTCACAACCGATCTTCCGTCCCTCGACTGCGGCCTCGGCGAGGCCGTCGGCGATTCCCATGTGCGCTCCGAGCCACACGGTTCGGGGGACGGTAGCTCGCGGATTAAGCTACGCTGCGCGACGGACTTCGACGAAAGAATCCCGGAGGCTGACAGCTTTCCGCGTTTCCCGTAGGCTCGCGCACTTCAGTACCGCGCGGAACGCCAGTGGGCTTAACTTCCGGGTTCGGAATGGGACCGGGTGTTTCCCCACCGCTTTGGCCGTCAGCCAAGGCGGCCAGCCGGAATCTTGTATTTAACGTTGCGCGGAACGGCGACGTGAACCGCCCGCGCGTCGGCGCTTGGGACCCGCCCGCGCGGCCCGACTCCCGTTCTCGATGGACCAGATGTACCAGGTCCCCCGTGCCTGGCTCAGGCGTCGTCCGTCCTGTCCGTAGAGGTTCCCCTCGGCGAACGCGAGGTGGCGGCCGCGGCGAAGCACCTCGCCGCGCGCGGTGAGCGTGTCCCCCTCGCGTGCCGCACGGAGAAACTCGACGTAGAGGGACGTCGTGGCGGCGGTCTCCCCGGCGCCGAGGACGGACAACACCGCGGCGCCCATCGCGGTGTCGAGGATCGTGGCATAGACTCCCCCGTGGACGACCGAGTTGATGTTGAGGTGCCTTGGCTCGACCTGACCTATGACCGTGCACATCCCGCGACCGCTTCGCTCGATGTCGATCTTGAACCCCATCTCGTGGTGGAACCCGTGGCGCGCGGCATGGGGAAGGTCCGGAAATGGCGCGGTCGGGCGGGGCTCGGGGAGTTCCTTCGTGCGGGACACGCCGTCGCGCAGGGGTCGTCGCGGATAAGTAGTCCGCGGCACCGTGCCGGCGCGTTCGATGACGCGGGGAGCACCGTTGGAGGCGACCTACGAGGCTCCCCCGAACATCGCTCTCGTCAAGTATTGGGGGCTTCGCGACCGGGTCCGAGCGATCCCGTACAACTCTTCTCTCTCGGTGACCCTCGAACGGTTTCGCTCGCGGACCACGGTCCGGTTCGACCCTGAGGTGCGGGAGGACCGGGTCGAGCTGAACGGAGCGCAAGCCAGCGGAGGCCCGCGTGAGAGCGTGGTCCGGTTCCTCGACCGGGTACGGGCGCTGGCCCAGGTCGGGTACGGAGCGGAGGTACGCTCCGAGAACAACTTCCCGACGGCGAGCGGGCTTGCGAGCTCGGCGAGCGGCTTCGCCGCCCTCGCCGGCGC
>DASPTO010000066.1:0-3713 GCA_035623375.1 Thermoplasmata archaeon | reverse complement strand
GGGATACCCCCGCGACCTGTTCCGCCCGGAGGCAGGCGACCTGGTGGCTCGGAGCCCCGGGCCGGGGCTGGAGAACCGGGTCGTTGAGCTGGCACTGGTCCTCGGCGAACGGGCAGCGCGGAGCAAAGCGACACCCCGGCTTCGGGTCGACGAGGGTCGGGATGTCCCCCCCGATCCGGTAGCGCGTGCGCCGTCGACGGACGTCCGCGACGGGGAGGGCGGCGAGGAGCGCCTTCGTGTACGGGTGCACGGGCCTCTCCAGCACCTCGCGCACCGGCCCGAGCTCGACGATCTGCCCCAGGTACATCACCGCGACCCGGTCGGCGACGAACCGCACCGCGGCGACGTTGTGCGTGATCAGGATGTAGGCGATCCCGCGCTCCCGCTGGAGCTCAACGAGGCGGTTCAGGATCTGCGCCTGGACCGCGACGTCGAGGGCGCTCGTCGGCTCGTCGAGGATGATCAGCTTCGGGTTCACGATCAGCGCCCGCGCGAGCGAGATGCGCTGTCGTCCACCCCCCGAGAACTCGTGGGGGTACTGGTCGAGGATCGCCGGCATCAGTCCGACCAGGGGAAGCGCTTCCGCCACCCTTCGCCGGATCTGTGCGTTCGAGATCATCGGCGGGACGGGGATCTTCGGGATCACCGGGGGCGGCGGAAGGGTCTTCGCCAGCGCCCGATACCCCTCGTACCGTCGCATCTTCTCCTCGGGAGGGAGTTTCGGCTTCCTGGCCGCTTTCCGGGCGACCTTGACGAACGTTCGGTACTCCGCGTACCGCCGCTTCTTCTCCTCGGGGGGGAGTTTCCGCTTCTTCGCCGCCTTCCGGGCGACCTTGAACTCCTTCCCGAGGCGCTTTTCCTCCTCGGTTCGAAGCTTCGTCCGTCGGGCGAGCTCGGCGTCGTACTCGTTCGTGAGGCGGTTCCGTTCCTTGAGGTCGGGCCGGAACTGGTAGAGGATCTCCTGCCGTTGCTTCGGAGGCATCCCCGCTTTCTTCGCGCGCTCGAGCGCGGCCCGGTACTCGGCCTCGACCCGCTTCAGGTCCTCGGGAGCGGGCTTCATCTTGTCCGCCCGGGCGATGGCCACCTCATAATCGCGGTCGAGCCGACGGCGGGCCTCGTCGCGCGCTTTCGCACGCTGCGCGACCCCCTTCTCGTACTCGGTCGTCAGGAACTGGCGGGCTTTCAGGTCCGGCCGGTATTCGAGCCGGAGCCGCTCGCGCTCCTTGCGGACCTTGGTACGGTACTCTCGCACGACCCGCTTCGGCTCGTTGCGGGCGAACCAGCGTTCCATCTGGTTCTGCGCCCGCAACGGCTCCCCGACCACCTGCCAGACCTTGAGGCGGGGGTCGAGGGAGCCGACGGGGTCCTGGAAGACGACCTGGACGTTGCGGCGCCAGTGACGGAGCTCCCCTCCCTCGAGCGCGAAGACGTCCTTTCCCTCGAACCGGAGGGCTCCGTCCGTCGGGTCATGGAGCCGGGCCACCACCCACCCGAGGGTGGTCTTCCCGGAGCCGGACTCGCCGATCAGCCCGACCGTCTCCCCGGCGTTGACGACGAGGTTCACCCCGTCCACCGCGTGGATCGCCCGACCGGGCTTGCGCCCGACGACCTCCGCGATGCTGCGGACGATCGGGAAGTACTTGGTGAGCGCCTCCGTCTCGAGGAGCGGAGACGGGTTCGCGGCCGGGGGAGTCGCGCTCACGGGAGGTTCGCGACCTCCTCCGCGTAGTGACACGCGCTCTTGTGCGGCGTCTCATCCCCCGTGACGGGAGCCATCACCCGGAGCGGGGGCGGGGGCTCGCGGGAGCAGATCGGCTTCGCGAGCGAGCACCGGGGGTGGAATCGGCAGCCGCGGGGGAGCTGGGAGAGGTTCGGCACCGACCCCGGGATGGTCGGCATCGGCCAGTCGCTCTTGTAGCGGGTCGGGATCGACCGGAGGAGCGACTTCGTGTAGGGGTGCCGCGGCGATTCGAAGATCTCCGCGACGGGGCCGAACTCGACCAGCCGTCCCGCGTACATCACGCCGAGGTCGTCCGCCGTCTCGGCGACGACGCCGAGGTCGTGGCTGATGTAGAGGATCGAGGCGTGGACCTCGTCGATCAGCTCCTTCATCAGCGTGAGCACCTGCGCCTGGATCGTCACGTCGAGCGCGCTCGTCGGCTCGTCCGCGATGAGCAGCGCCGGCTTCTGGGAGAGCGCCATCGCGATCATGATCCGCTGGCGCATCCCGCCGGAGAGTTCGTGCGGGAAGAGGTTCAGGATCGTCTCGGGGTCGTTGATGCGGACGAGGCGGAGGTAGTCGAGCACCTCCTTGCGGTAGTCGGCCCGCGTCATGGTCGAGACCCGGCGGGTCACCTCGTCCTTCGCGCCGGGCGGGATGATCGGGTGGGTCAGCACGTCCGCCGTCTCGGGCATCGGACGGCGCGAGTAGTCGAACGGGGTCGGGCCCGGGTGGAAGGACGGAAGCACGCCGGTCTCGCGCCAGTGGCGCATCTGCACCGATTCGGCGATCTGGTCGAACACCCGGAACGCCGGGTTGAGCGAGTTGAGCGGCTCCTGGAAGATCATCCCGATGCCGGTCCCCCGCACGAGCGGGAGCTTCGAGCGCGGAACCTTGACGAGGTCGGTTCCCTGGAAGATGACCTTGCCGGACCGGATGTGCGCGGGAGGCTCCGGCAGGAGCCGCGGGATCGCCTGGGCGAGCGTGCTCTTCCCGCACCCGGTCTCGCCGACGATCCCGACGACCCGACCGCGCGGGATCACGAGCGACACGTCGGAGACCGCCTGGAACCGGCCGGCCCCGACCTCGTACTCGACCGAGAGGTTCTCGACCGAGAGCACGGGCCGCGTTTCGATCATGACCTCATCTCCGTCTCCTCGACGGCCTCCTCTTCCTCGCTCGTCTCGGTGGTCGCCGCCTGGAGCGGTGGCTCCTCCGGCGGAGGCTCATGGGTGGTGACCGACTGCGTGAGCGCCCGGCGCGTCCGCGGGTCGAGCACGTCCCGTAGCCCGTCGCCGAGCAGGCTGTAGGCGAGTGCCGTCATGAAAATCGCGAGCGCGGGGAACGTGATGTACCACCAGTACTGGCTCAGGAGGTAGGCCCCCTGGTAGAACGACATCATGCTGCCCCACTCGGGAACGGGCCCGGGGAACGGGATCCCGGCGCCGACGAACGAGATCGTCGAGAAGGTGACGAGCACGGTGCCGATGTCGAGGGTGAAGTAGACGATGATCGGGTCCATGACGTTCCTCAGCACGTGGCGGGTCAGGATCCGGCCCTCCCCGACCCCGGCCGCCCGGGCGGCCGTGACGTACGGGAGGTGCTTCACCGCAAGCACCTCACCGCGCACGAGACGCACGTAGAACGGCCACCACGTGGTCTGGATGGCGAGGAAGGCGGCCCAGACCCCGCGGCCGATCGACGCGACGATGGCGAGCGCGAGAATGAGGCTCGGGAACGCGAGGAAGACGTCGGTCGTCCGCATGATGACGGTGGAGGTCGCTCCGCCCGCGGTGCCCGGCTTGTCCCAGAATCCCGCGACGAGCCCGAGGAATCCCCCGATGAGCACCGACGTGCCGGCGATCCCGATCCCGATCCCCAAGTCGAGCGGCAGGGCGAGCATCACGTCCGAGTAGATGTCCCGACCTCCCTGGTCGGTGCCGAACGGGTGCGCGATCGACGGGGGCCAGTGGAGGATGGTGGGGGGTTCCTG
>DASPTO010000065.1:0-4118 GCA_035623375.1 Thermoplasmata archaeon | reverse complement strand
GGGTGGGTCCGTCGAACGGAACAGCCTGCAACGGCTCCGTCGGTCTCGGGCCGACCCCGGCCGTCCCGGCTCCCACGTACTGCGATTCGGGCGGTCCTCCCGATGGTGGTCGCCCTAGCGATCGTCGCGCCGGGAGTTGTCCTGACTCCGACCGAGCTCCCCCCGACGCTCGCGAACATCTACCACGACTTCGGGAACGTCACAGAAGGGGACTTCGACCTCCTCACGTCCGCTTCCTCGTACCTGCCGTCGGGGTCTCGGGTCCTGGTCGCTCCGGGGAGCGCCGGGGAGTTCCTTCCCGGGTACTGCCCGGACATCGTGCTCCTTTACCCGATGGTGCCAGGATGGCGTACCGTCAACGCATCGTACGAGCTCCTCGTCAAGGACCTACCCAACGGGACCCTCGACCGCGCTGACGTTCAGGCGCTCGACGCGCTCAACGTGAGCTACATCGTGGTGACCGGGAACAACACGATCCTCTGGTGGGCGTTCTCGCCGAGGCCATTCCTCTCGAACCCGGACGGTTTTCCCGTCGTCTTCCACGAGGAGGACGCATACCTCTTCCGGTACGCAGCCCTCGATCCGGGAAGGCCCCCCGAGCCCCCGCTCCCGTGAGGGTCCGGGCGGAGCGCACCCGACGGTCAGACGAATTCGTCGAGGACCGACTCTCGGCCCTTCAGTCCCGCGGGCTGGTGGACGAGCGGGCCCGCCTGAAGCACTTCCTCCATGTCCTCGTAGGTGGGCCGGTCGACCGAGTAGAACAGTCCGATCGGGATCTTGTCTCCCCACTCGAGGGAGCGCTGGAACGCCGCGGAGAGGTCGCTCGGGTTATGGCCCGAGCTCTCGAGCTTGTAGACGCGCTGCCGGAAGAAGTCGAACGTGTTGACCTTGTTGTACGTCACGCACGGCGAGAAGACGTCGACGAAGGAGAACCCCTTGTGCTGGATGCCGCCCGCGACGAGGTCGGTCAAGTGCTTCACGTCCCCCGAGAAGCCACGTGCGACATACGTCGCCCCGCTTGCGAGGGCGAGGGCGACCGGGTCGAGCGGGTACTCGATAACGCCGGTCGGCGTCGACTTCGTCTTCTGGCCGAGCGTCGAGGTCGGGCTCGCCTGTCCGGTCGTGAGCCCGTAGATCTGGTTGTCCATGGTGACGTAGGTGAGCTTCACGTTCCGACGCATGGCATGGATGAAGTGACCGGCGCCGATCCCGAATCCGTCCCCGTCCCCGCCGGTCGCGATGACCGTGAGCTCGTGGTTGCCCCAGCGGATCCCCTCGGCGAGTGGGATCGCTCGGCCGTGGATCCCGTGGAATCCGTAGGACGAGAGGAAGTGCGGAAGGTTGGACGAACAGCCGATCCCCGAGACGATCACGACGTCCTTGCTCGGGATCTTGAGGCGCTTCAACGCCATCTCGACCGAGGCGACGACCCCGTAGTCGCCGCACCCGGGGCACCAGGTGGGCTTGATCTGGGATTTCCCGACGATCGGGAGCTGCGTGGCGCTGGGCGAAACGATCGGTGCGACTACGCTCTCCGCCATGGTCAGAGCACCTCCTCGGCTCGCTCAACAATCTGATGCGGGTAGAAAGGCTCTCCGTCGTACTTCAGGAACTTGAACGGGAACTCGACCCCCGCCTCGGCCCGCAGAAGATGCCCGAACTGGCCGGAGTAGTTCCCCTCGACGAGCAGCGTCTTGTGGGTCCGGGCGAACGCCGACCGGACGACCTGCGGGTCCAGCGGGTACAGGGCTGGGAACCGGAGCAAGTTCGTTCTCTTCCCCTTCTCCTCGAGGATCTTCATCGCGTCTCGAACGGCGCCTACCGTCGAACCCCACGCAACGAAAGTGAGCGGAGCGTCGGCCGGGCCCTCCCAGACGGGCGGGGGCACGTCGTGGGCGAGCCCCTTCAACTTGCGCATCCGCTTGTCCATCATCTTGACTCGGACCCCGACCGCGTTCGGCAGCCCCGAAAGGATGTCCGAGACGTCGTGCCCGAACTCGTCGTGCTCGTCCGAGAGCGCGATGTGGTTGAGACCGGCCTGGCCCGGGAACGCGCGGGGCGACACGCCGCTCTCGGTATCGAGGTACCGGCGGTAGTCATGGCCGTTCGGCTCCACGGTGAACAACGATGGAACCGGGACGTTCAGGTCGATCTGGGAGCGGTCCACTCCTTCCATCGCCTCCGCGAGATGGAAGTCGGTAAGCACGAGGACCGGAGTCTGGTACCGCTCTGCCAGGTCGAATGCAGTGATCGTGAGCCGGTAGGCTTCGACCGGGTCCGACGGCGCCAAAACGGCCCGGGGCCATTCCCCCTGGCCGGCCCCGAGCAACAGGTTGAGGTCTCCCTGCTCGGTCTTGGTCGGTAGACCCGTCGACGGCCCGGCTCGGGCCGCATCGACGACGACCACGGGCACCTCCGCCATCCCGGCCATGCCGAGCGCCTCGGTCATGAGCGCGAACCCGCCGCCGCTACTCGCCGTCATGACACGGACCCCGGCGTACGATGCTCCGATCGCCATGTTCATCGACGCGAGCTCGTCCTCCGATTGCTTCACGACGATCCCGAGCGCGCGCGAATGCGCGGCCATCCAGTGCATGATCGAGGTCGCCGGTGTCATCGGATACTGAACCAGGAACTTGCACCCGGCGGCTGCGGCTCCGAGCGCGATCGCTTGGTTCCCCGTCATCAGGAGCTTCGGAGCGCCCTGCGTCGCGAGGGCACGCGGGTGGCTCACTCCCTTCCCCTCCGCGAACCGGTAGCCGTCCGCGCAGGCATTCGTGTTCCAGGTGACGACGTCGCCCGCCTTCCTTCCGAAGGAGTCGGCGAGGACCTTCTGGATCACGTCGAGGGGTATCCCCGCGAGATAGGCGCTCGCGCCGATTCCCGCGGCGTTCTGAAGAATCGATTGGCTCGTGTACTTGCGCGCGAATTCGAGCGTGGGGACGGGAAGGAGCTGGACTCCCGCCGGCACATCGGTCGCGGCCAGCGTAAACTTCTCGGGGTCGAAGACCACCGTCCCGTGCTGTCGGAGGATGTGTGCGTGGACGTCGACAGTCTGCCGGTCCAGGGCATAGAGGATGTCGGCGAAGTCTCCCGGAGAGTGTACCGGGCCGTCCGCCGCTCGCGAATGATACCAGACGTGTCCCCCGCGAATCACGGACTGGTAGGCGTTCAAGCCGAAGACGTGGAGGCCCATCCGGGAGAAGCTGCGGGAGATCGACTCCCCAATCGAGGCGATACCGTCGCCGGCCTGACCGCCGGCGCGGACGGCAATCTCCTTCATGTGAAGTTCGAGGGACGTTCCGTATTAATCGATTCTGTCAACCCGAAATTCCGTAAGCCTTAGAGGCGGGACCGTTTGGGTGGAGATGTGTCCGACCGGGTGACGGTGGTCTTCTTCGCGACCGCCCGACTTGCCGCCGGGACGGGTCGACTCAGCGTGCCGGTCGACCCGACGGGAGTCCCCGCACGGTCCTTGGTTCGTTCTCTGGGAGAGCGGTTCCCGAAGCTTATACCGGTGATGCGTTCCAGTCGGTTCGTCCTCAACGGGCGGTATCTCAACGGTCTCGGACACATTGTTCGACCGGGCGATGAGTTTGCCGTCCATCCTCCCTACGGAGGTGGGTGACCGTGAGCGTGCGCCTGACCCGACGGCCGCTCTCGATGGCCGCGGCGGCTCGAGAGCTCGAAGGTCCGGGGTTGGGTGGGATAGTCATCTTCGCGGGTCGGGTTCGACCGGACCGGACCCGAGAAGGACGCGTGACACGGCTCGACTACGAGGCACATCGCCCGATCGCCACCGCCGCTCTCGCCAAGCTCGAAAGCACCGCCCGGCGCAGGTTCGGTGCCGAGCGTGTTGTTCTCTGGCACCGTCTCGGGCCGATCCCGGTCGACGAGGTCTCCGTGATCGCGGGAGCCGCCACGGGCCACCGCGCGGCGGCGTTCGCCGCCGCCCGGTACCTCATCGAGCAGCTGAAGGCAACGGTACCGATCTGGAAGGTGGCGCGATCACGACCCGAGCGTCCGCCGCGACGACTCCCAGGCGGTCGGGCAGCACGATGAGCGGGTTGATGTCGAGCTCTAGGACCGCGGGGACCTCCATCGCGAGCTGAGAGACC
>DASPTO010000064.1:0-6889 GCA_035623375.1 Thermoplasmata archaeon | reverse complement strand
AGATCCGGAACGACCACGGGTCGCCGTCGGTGAAGACCACGACGGGGAGCTTCAGCTCCTCGGACGCGCGCTTGAGGAACCGGCGGGTCGATCGGGCCGGCTGGCCCTTGAGGTGGATGAGGAGCGCATCGTTCTTCTCGTCAAACCCGTTCTCGGCCAATCGGTCGACCATGCCGCCGCACTCGATCGCGATGATGAACTTCGCCGAGGTCCCTTCGAAGGAGATCTTCTCCTTCTCGACGTTGAACGGGAGCGCGTAGCCGCCGTCCCCGACGTCGTCGCGACAATTGATCTTCTTGACGACTCCCTTGCGGTTCCGCTCCTTGATCGTGAGGTCGCCGATCACCGAGGCGCCGTTCTCCTCGGGGTGGAGCCGGAAGTCCTCGCGGAGACGCTCGCACATCACCTCGAGGTCCTCGATGAGGAGGTTCGACTCGTCCTCCCCGTGGAACTTCGCGTCCTCCCAGGCCTCGCTGATGTAGTAGAGCTCCCGGAGCGTCGACGTCTTCCCGTCGCGCGCCATCTCGTTGATGAAGTCGACCAGGTAGAACGTCCGGAGGAGCATCAAGGCTCCATCGAGCTTCCGAGCGCTCCTCGTCCCCATCGCTCGCCCGAGCTTCCAGACTCCCTCGCGCGCCTGGAACTGAATGTTCTGCTTCGTCCGGAGGGGAAGCCGCATCCGAGGGATCTCGCCCCGGTCAAGCTGCTCGTAGATCTGCTCGGCCATGCCGAGGGTCGGCGCGAGGGCGTCCGCACGGACGGGGGTCGGCTCGTCGTCACTCGTCTTCGCTGGTGTGCGCGCTCGCTTCGGCGGCATCGTAATCCACCTCCTCTTCGGTCGGGGCACCGGCGGAGGCGGCGGCGTCTGCGGCCGCCGCCTCGGCGGCCTCGACAATCGTCCGGGGAAGCCGGACGTCCCAGTCGCCGGGCAGCGGGTCGGCGCCGAGGATATGGGCTTCGTCGATTCCCGCGACGTACCAATCGAGGTCGCTCGCTTCCACGTCGGTCTTCGGGGGGAACGTGAGGAGGAGCGTGGTCCGACCGTTCGGCCCGAGCTTCGGGAGCGTCCACCACGCTCGACCCAGCTCGGCCTCAACGCCGTCCGGCGTCGAGTCGAACCGGGCGAGGGAAAAGACATCCGGGGGAATCTCGACGAACAGTTCCAGCACCCGAGGCCGGGGCGTGTAGTTCGTCACCTCGACCTTGACGTGGACCCCCTCGCCGGTGGTCTCGAACCCCGGGTCGAGGTGGACGATGTCCATGATTCGAGTGACCACGGGCGTGAGGTCGGGAACCTGCTTCCCCACGAGGTGGCTCGTCTTCTCCGCGAGCTTCGGGAGGATCCTCTGAATGATCTCGAACTTTTCGCTCGCGAAGTCACGACGGCTCATCCGCGAGATGTGGGTTCGGAGGTGACGGGCGGCTGCCTGGAGCGCGAGCGTCAGTTCCTTGTCGATCTCAGGGTCTTCCGCGACCGCCTCCTTTGCCTCGCTCGTGAACGGGACCTTCGTCGAGGCGACGTGGACAAGAATCAGCGCAGGACCGGTCGGGATCCCCGACCCACCCTTCTGCTCGAGTCCGTAGCGTCGCCAGTCGAGGTTCGCAATCGCGTTCGTGATCGCGCACGCTCCCTGCTGGAAGAGGAGCGGGACGCGGTTCGCGAATCGCAGGATCTGCACGGGCTGGTCGGCCGGGAGCGCTCCGCCATAGACGAGCCCGACCTCGACCATGAACGGAAAGCCCGCGTGCACCTTCGGGGGCCGGCTCACGGGCGGGGCGTAGAACTCGGGACGGAGGTCGCCAAGTACGTTCCGAAGCCCGCGCTTGATCAACATCGAGCCGATCGGGGAGAGGCCTTCGGAAGAGGGAGCGATCAACGGCGCATCGTGAAGCGCGCGAAGGAGCCGGTCCTGCTCGTCCCCCGAGACCGCATTCGGAGGAGCGGTCGACTTGAGGCCCGCGCTCGCGAGGAGCTCCCGAGCCGCCCGGACGCTCACGCCCTGGAGGTCTTTCGTGAGGAACTCCGCGAGCCCCCCACGCTTCGATGCTTTCAGGAGGTAGCCAAGTTCGCCGAGCTCGAGGCCGTAAGGGTGAGGAAGGGTCTCCTGGGCCACCGGAGGAAGGTCGGAGGATGCCCGTTCGAACGTGACGCGAGTGCCGTCGGGTTCGACGAGCACGATGCGGGCATGCGGATTGACGATCGCCGTCCCTCGAAGGTACTCGTATGGGGACTGCCGTCCACGCACGTATCGCGCCTTGAGGACGAGCTCGACCCGGGTCCCGTGGGGAGAATCCCAGAGCTCGAGGTCCTCCGAAACGACGCGGGGTTGGTTCTTCTGGGTGTCGATGACGAGCTCGAGGACGTGCGCCGCTTCCTCCTCTTCGACCTTCGAGACGACGCGCGCGGGCCGTCCGGTCGTGAGGGTCGCGTAGAGCACGGCCGCCGAGATCCCGATCCCTTGTTGGCCCCGTGCCTGACGATTCGAATGGAAGCGCGAGCCGTAGAGGAGCCGCGCGAAGACGTTCGGGATCTCCTTTCGAAGGATCCCCGGCCCGGTGTCCGTGACGGCGACTCTCAGTCGGTCCTCTCCTTCCTTCGAGATCTCGACGAGGACATCCGGAAGGATTCTCGCCTCGTCCGATGCGTCGATCGAGTTGTCCACCGCCTCCTTGACGGTCGTCAGGAGCGCGCGCTGTGGGTTGTCGAACCCGAGGATCTGTCGGTTCCGCTCGAAGAACTCGGCGACCGAGATCTCCCGCTGCTTCGCTGCCAGCTGCTGGGCGATCGTCGGAAGGGGCGGCACCGATTCCCCGGGGGTCCGGGACCCTATAAGGGACGCGCTGGAGGCGAACCCGAAGTGGAACGTGGACCCGTGGCTTCGCGGGGAGCAGGTCGGCCGGAGACGTCCCGAAGGACCGGCCGAAACGGGCGCCACCGGGCGGCCTCGGTCGTGTCGACCTCAACGGTCGCGAGCGATTCCTCGGGCACCGACGAGTCGAGCCGTACGGGGGTCGACGGCATCGGGTCGCCCCGCGCGTTCCAGGCACCGGACCCGCCGCCGAACACCACCCCGTCCTCCACTCCGACCCGGTTCACGTAGACGAACGGGACCGCGTTCTCGATCGCCCGGGCCGGAAGGAGCCGGTCGAACAGCCGTCGGCTCGTGACGGGAGCCGCCGAAATGGCGACCAAGAGCTCGGCGCCGCCGAGCGCGAGCTCGCGGGAGACCTCCGGGAAGAAAACGTCGTAGCAAACCTCCAGCCCGACCATCACTCCGCTCAGTCGCATCGGGGAGCTCTGGTCGGTCGGGGTGAACGGCACTCCCTCCTCGAAGGGGCCGAACGTGGGGAGGTAGCGTTTCACCTGAAAACGATACTCGCCGTCGGGGGTGACCGCGAGGGCAGCGTTGTGGACCTCTCCCACGCGCACGCGCGAAGCGACCGGTGCGCCCACGACGAGGGTCGTTCCGGTCTCGCGAGCAACGGTCGAGAGAAGGACGACGCTCCGGTCACCCTCTTTCAGGGCGAGTCGATGGAGGCGGTCGCCGACCCGGTAGCCGGACAAGAACAGCTCGGGAAAGACCGCGAGGTCGCTCCGGGACGACCGGACGACGGAAACGACGCGCTCGACGTTACGCTCGAGGTCGCCCGGGGTGGGGGCGAGCTGGGCGATCAGGATCCGCATCAGTAGAAGTAGCGTCGGACGGAGATGAGGTAGACGAACAGGACCACGAAGATGACGAAGAGGATCGTGATCGACCCGATGAAGAACAGGTACGCCGAGGTCGCGAAGACGAGGACGAGCGTCGTCCAGAGAGCCCAGGTCTCCTGACGCCAGAGCGCGGTGGCGATCCCGATCAACGCGGCGCCGAGGATCGCGAGGACCGCTGCTCCATAGAGGTCGATCGACTCGAAGATTTCGAGCGACGTCGGAACGTAGCCCTGGGCGACGCTCGCGAGGAGGTAGAGGAGCCCCGCGAGAAGCATCACGACGCCGAACGCGGCCGTGAGGACGGAGACGATCCCGACTCCGATCGGCAGGCGAGGTCGCGCCGGGGTCGGTTCCCATGCCGGCGGAAGGTGGTCGAACTCGACCGGTCCCGCCTGCGACGTGGCGCCCGCGCTCGCCGTCGAGGACCCGCTCACGTCCGACCTCCCACGAGCGGTCGAGTCGGGGAAGGGAAGATGTACCTTTCGCTCGAGACGCGGAACTAGAAGCGTCGCTCGACGGCCCCGTAGGCGAGCCGCTCGAGGAGGTCGCGATACGGCCCCACCGGCACGGGCTCGAGGGCACGGATCGCGCGGTCGGCCCACTCCATCGACTCCCGGGCGACCACTTGGTCGGTGCCGGCGAGGTCGGTGAGTTCGCGAAGCCGCAGAAGGTGCTTCGTACGCTTGCGCCGGTGTTGGAACAGCTCCTCGAACTCCGCCTGACGGCGAGGGTCGAGGCGCGAGTAGGTTTCGAGCGAGACGAGCGTCGGGTTCCCCTCACGGAGGTCGGTGTAGAGCGGCTTCCCGAGAAGGTCCGGGTCCCCGTACACGTCCAAGAGGTCGTCCCGGATTTGGAAGGCGACCCCGACCGCCTTCCCATACGTTGCAAGGGCGTCCACGGTGGACGGAGGGACCTCGGCGATCTCCGCGGTCGATGCGAGGGCGGCGGCGATGATCGCGGCCGTCTTGCGCTCGATGACCCGGAAGTAGTGCTCCCGTCCCGAGGAGAGGTCGAACCGGCTCGCGTCCTGGAGGACCTCCCCTTCGACGAGGTCGGCGCATGCCTCCCCACAACGAAGGATGATCGACTTCGGGTACTCTGCGGCGAGCTCGAACGCCCGCACGAAGAGATAGTCGCCGCCCACGATCGCGAGCGGTACTCCGAACGCCCTCGGCATCGACGGACGTCCTCGGCGCGTCTCCGCGTGGTCGATGACGTCGTCGTGGGCGAGGGTCGCCGTGTGGATCAGCTGGAAGGCGGCCGCAAGCGAGTGGATCGGCACCGTCGTGGTCCTTCCGAGCGAGCGGAAGACGGCCGCCATGAGGAGTGGTCGGACGCGCTTACCTCCCATCGAGACCGCGTATCGAGCGGCCTCGGTGAGCTGCGCGTAGCGCGAGCCGAGGACCTGGTTCAGCCTCCAGTCGATGTCCGAAAGGTCCCGGACGAGGACCGGGAGAAGCGGAGAGAGCTCGAGCGCGGTCGCCGTCCCCAGCGTCTGGGTGACGAGCGCCTCGAGGGAAGGCTCGAGCGGGTCACCGGGACCCCCGCTCGTCATCAGGAGGTTCCTCCGGGGAGACGGGGTGGCCATCGAAGCCGCATCATCGCATCCAGACCCGACACTCCGATATATCGCATCCCTAAAGCCAACAGGACGTCCGGCCGCGAGAACCGCTCGCCCCACCACTGGATCCGGGCCGCCCGTGCGAGGGGACCGAAGAGCGCCTCTCGCCAGGCCCGGTCGTACTCGAGCAGCGGCGAACCGAGTCGAATGTGGCGCGCCGCAGCCTCGCCCGCGAGCCATCCGCTCAGCATCGCGGTTGGGATGCCACCCCCGTTCGTCGCCATCACCAGGTTCGCTGCATCCCCCGCGAAGAGGGCCCGTCCGCGAACGAGGCTCGCCGGCGGCGGGCCGAGCGGGACCCACCACGTCGTCCTCGCACGCGCGGGTCCGAGCCCCTCCCGACCGAGGAACCCGTCCAGGAGGGAACCCAGGGTCGTTCCGTGCGGAAGTTCGGCGACGCCGAGTCCGACGTTCGCGTCGGTGGCCCTCGGGAACCTCCAGGCATACCCTCCGGGAGCGACCCGTCCGAAATAGACGTCGATCTCGTCGTCGAGGGGCCCGTCCACGGTGGCCGTGATCATCCGGAACATCTCCCGACGGGGAGCGAACCCGACCGACCGGGCCACGGTCGACAGCGGTCCGTCGGCGCCGATGACGACCTTCGCGCGCACGCTCTCGTGCCCGGCGGTCTCGACTACGTCATCGTGGACGCCGGTCACGCCCACCGGGAAGCGGAGCTCGGCCCCCGACCCTTCCGCGCGGACGGCGAGCGCCTTGTCGAACGCCCGACGCGAGACCGTGCGACCGGCGAGCGGGAATTTGAACTCGTGGCCGTAGGGCGAGACGCACGCCATCGTCCGGGTCTCTCGGAGCACGGTCGATTCGGGGACGTCGTAGGCGCGGTCGATGAGCTTCCGGCAGCCGAACAGGTCGGCGAGCTCGAAGGCAGCCGGGACGAACTCGCCGCACTGGACCGGGTGGCCGAGCTCGGGACGGTGGTCGAGGAGGAGGGTCGTCGCGCCTCCCTCGACCGCCGCCCGCGCTGCCAGCGAGCCGGCAGGACCGGCGCCAACCACGACGACGTCGAACTGGTCCACGGTCCCTCCCTACGCCCCGACGACGACGAAATGCTGGGCGGCGCTCTGAATGGCCCCGAGGACCGGCTGCGGGTAGATCCCGACCAGGACGATCGCGACCGCGATGAGTGCGATCGCCGTCGCCCGGGCGTACCCGAGTCCCCCGGCGGGAAGCGCGGGTGGCTCGGACCCTCCGACCACGGCCCCCGTGGGAAGAGCCATCGGCTCAGGGCGGTCGAAGAACATCACCTTGAGGACGCGAGCGTAGTAGAAGACCGAGAGGGCGCTGTTCAGGAGGCCCGCGACCGCGAGCCAGACGAAGTACCCCTTCGCCTCGACCGCGGCGCTGAAGAGGACGAACTTCGAGACGAAGCCCACCGTGAGAGGGACGCCGGCGAGCGAGAGCAGCATGAGACCAAAGGCGACTCCGAGGAGCGGTCGTCGGGTCCCGAGGCCCTTCCAGTCGTCGATGAGCGGGCCGACGCCCAGCGCGGCGACCGCGGCGACCACGAGGAAGGCCCCGGTCTTCATGAAGACGTG
>DASPTO010000063.1:0-2962 GCA_035623375.1 Thermoplasmata archaeon | reverse complement strand
CCGGCGATTCACCCTTGCCCACGGGCTCGACATCTCGAAGGGCCACGCGAAGGGGCGGGACACGGCCGAGATGCTGCTCGACTGGTGCCTCGAGGTCGGCATCAACGTCCTCACGATCTACGCGCTCTCGACCGAGAACTTCTCGCGGTCGCCCGAGGAACTGGAGGGATTGATGGACCTCTACGACAGGGCCCTGCGGGACATCGCGGTCGACGAACGGGTGCACCGTCATCAGATCCGGGTCCGGGTGATCGGGAACCGGGCCCTGCTCCCCGCGAGGGTTCAGGAAGCGATCGATCTCGCGGAGAAGGCCACCGAGGGATACTCCCGGTACCGGTTCAACGTCGCCCTCGCCTACGGCGGTCGGGACGAGATCGTCGAGGCGATCCGCGCCCTCGCCCGTGAGGTCAGAGACGGTCGGCTCGCACCGGAAGAGATCGACTCGCAGGCGGTCTCGCGCCACCTCTACACCGCGGACCTGCCGGACCCCGACCTGATCTTCCGAACGAGCGGGGAGGAGCGGATCTCGAATTTTCTACTCTGGCAGGCCGCCTACAGCGAGCTCTACTTCTCGGATGTCATGTGGCCTGGGCTCACCCGTCTTGAGTTCCTTAGGGCGATTCGTTCGTTCCAGCTGCGTCGTCGGCGCTTCGGCGAGTGAGCGGTCGTTCTCCCGGTGGGGGATAACCGACCCCGGCGAGCGCGCGCGGGAACAGGAACACGACTCCGACCGCCACCCAGAAGACTGCGATCCAGAGGTACGTGGGCTCGATCCCGTAGGCGTCGATGAGCAGCGCGCCTCCGATCTGGGCGGCCGGGATGATGGCGATGCTGCCGAACGCGTCGATCCCGAAGTAGCGACCCTGCATCTCGGTCGGCACGAGTAGTTGGGCGGCGGTGAGCCACGCCGTTCCGGCGTATCCCCCGAAGAGCCCGATAAGGAACAGCGCGATGGAGGCGACGGGGACGGACGGGAAGAGCGCGAGCGCGATCGCGGCGGCCCCCGAGGCCGACCCGGCACCGATCGTCCACGACCTCCCGGCATATCGGACGCCGGGGGTCCGGCTCACGAGGAGGGAGCCGATGCCCGTTCCCGCGACCTCGAGGGCCAGCAGGAGGGCGAACACCACGGCGGACCCGTGGAGCACGATCGTCACGAACACGACGATGAATGTCCCGATGACTCCGGCACAGAAGTTGAAGAACGTCGCTGAGATCGTGAGCTGGAGGAATCCGGTAGCCTGACCGAGCCACCGGAACCCCTCGCGCACGTCATCGAGATAACTCGGCCGCGCCCGGCCGGTGTACGGCTGCGCCGCGACGGTCATCCCAAACAGAAGGAGCGCCGACACGGCGAAGGTGGCCGCATTCGCGGCCACGCCGATGACCGCCCCCAGGGTCACGATCAGCACGCCCCCCAGCGACGCGCCGACGAACTGCGCCGCCGACCGGCTCGACCGCACCAGGCCGTTCGCGTCGGCGACGAGGCGGGTCTCGACGAGCGCCGGGATGATCGCCTGCTCCGCCGGGTTGAAGACGGTCGTGAAGGCGCCGATCACGAACTCGGCCGCCAGGAGTGTCGGTAGGTCGAAACCGTGGAGCACGAGTACGACGACGACCGCGCCCATCGCAAGGGCACGGGCGACGTCCGACACGATCATCAGTCGCCGGCGGTCGTAGCGATCCACCAGGGTCCCACCGAAAACGCTGAACAGGATCGCGGCGGCGAGCCACGACGTCCCGAGAAGCGCGACGTCCAGGGCGGAACCGGTAGCGGCGAAGACGATCCAGACGAGGCAGATCGCAGAGATCGCCGAACCGAGCGTCGAGCCGAGCCCCGCGGTGAACACTCGCGAGTACGCGGGAATCACCAGCAGACGGGCGTAGGTGTTTTGGGGAGACGCCGGTGCACCGGTCATCGTGCGCGAGCAGGTACGGTCTCGCGCTTATGACCGCGACTCATCCCTCCGGGCGAGCGGTCTCTCGCCCTCGGAAGGATTGGATTGTTTTAAATAGAACCGCTTTTCTACCAAACGCGACACCCGAGTAGTTTCTCGGAGGAAAGAACGATGCTGACGGGACAGACGCCAATCCTGGTGCTGAGGGAAGGAACGAAGCGTGAGAAGGGCCGAAGCGCGCTCGGCAACAACATTGCCGCCGCGAAGGCGATTGCCGACTCCGTGCGCTCGACGCTCGGGCCGCGGGGACTCGACAAGATGCTGGTCGATTCGATGGGCGACGTGGTCGTGACGAACGACGGGGTCACCATCCTCAAAGAGATGGACATCGACCACCCGGCCGCGAAGATGCTGGTCGAGGTCGCGAAGACCCAGGACCAGGAAGCCGGGGACGGGACGACCACTGCGGTGGTGCTGGCCGGCGAGCTGCTGAAGCGCGCCGAAAGCCTCATCGAGCAGAACATCCACCCGACGATCATCTCCCAGGGATTCCGCCTCGCCTCCCAGAAGGCGCTCGAGGTCCTCCAGGAGGTCAGCGAGCCGATCTCGATCAACGACCACGAGCTCCTCACGCGGATCGCTGTGACCTCTATGGCGTCCAAGTCGGTCTCGTTCGACCGGGACCACATGGGCGAAATCGCGGTGAAGGCCGTGACGGCGGTCGCTCAAGCGAAGGGCGAGGGCGGCTACGACGTCGACCTCGACAACATCCAACTCATCAAGAAGCAGGGCGGCTCGATGGCCGACACCCAGCTCATCGAGGGCGTCATCGTCGACAAGGAAAAGGTCCACTCGGGAATGCCGACCCGGGTCGAGAGCCCGAAGATCGCCCTGCTCGACGCCGCGCTCGAGATCAAGAAGACCGAGATCGATGCGAAGATCGAGATCAACGACCCGACCCAGCTGAACGCGTTCCTCCAGGAGGAGGAGAACATGCTCCGCCGGATGGTGGAGCAGGTGAAGAAGTCCGGCGCGACCGTGGTCCTCTGCCAGAAGGGGATCGA
>DASPTO010000062.1:0-6817 GCA_035623375.1 Thermoplasmata archaeon | reverse complement strand
GGGGTGTCGCTCGGGCGGTCGGAACGGGCCATCGAGTTCCTCTCTCTAATAGAACCCTCACCCCCTATAAACGGAGGCGATAGGCTCTAGGTAACCAGTCCGGCCGTGTGCGTTAGATGAGCGAGAGCTCCCGACCGGCCTTCGCAAACGCCGAAACCGCCGTCGTCACGTCATCGGGCGTGAGCGCGGCGTTCATGATCGTTCGGATCCGGGCCTTGTCCTTCGCGACCATCGGGTAGACGATCGGGAGCGCAAACACCCCGAGCTCAAACAGTCGCGAGCTCAGTTTCTGGGCGCGAGAGCTCTCGCCGACGATCACCGGAGTGATCGGGGTCTCGCTGTGTCCGATGTCGAACCCGAGGTCTCGCATCTCCTTCTTGAAGCGGCGGGTGTGGGTCCACAACCGTTCGACGTGCTCGGGCTCGGATTCGAGGACGTCGATCGCCGCGACGCACGCGGCGGCAACCGGCGGCGGATGCGAACCGCTGAGGAGCCACGTCCGGGACTTGTTGAGCGCGAACAGGACGAGGTCTTTCGACCCCGAGACATGGCCACCGACCACGCCGAACGCCTTCGAGAACGTCCCCATCTCGACGTGGACCTTGTCCCGACCGAGCCCGAAGTGGGCGACGATCCCTCGACCTCCGGGCCCCAGGACCCCCTCGCCGTGCGCGTCGTCGACGTAGACCATGGCGCCATGCTGGGCGGCGACCTGACTGATCTTGTCGAGCGGGGCGATATCCCCGTCCATCGAGAAGACTCCGTCCGTGATCACAAGGACCCGTCGGTACGCCGGCGCGTGCTCCTCCGCCTTCGTGAGCACCTTCTTGAGGTCCTCGACGTCGGTATGACGGTAGACCGCGCGCTCGGCGCGCGACAGACGTACGCCGTCGATGATGCTCCCGTGGTTCAACTCGTCCGAAACGATGAGGTCCCCTTCTCCGGCGAGTTGCGGGATCAGCCCGGCGTTGGCCGCGAAGCCGGTCTGGTAGACGAGCGACGCGTCCGCATGCTTGAATTTCGCGAGACGTCGTTCGAGCTCGATGTGAATGTCCATCGTACCCGCGATTGGGCGGACCGAACCGGACCCGACCCCGCGGTCGTCAATGGCCCGGTGCGCCGCCTCCTTGAGCCTCGGGTGATTGCTGAGGCCGAGGTAGTTGTTCGAGCAGAACATGAGGACCCGCTTCCCGTCGATCTCGCACCAGGGCATGCTCGGGCTCTCGAGCACCCGAATGCGCCAATCGAGGTCCTGTTCGACCAGCTGACGGTATTCCTGTCCGAGGAACGCGGTTGGGTCGCGCATCTTACCACCTCGCTTCGAGCGAGACCTTGGCGGCCTGCATCGATTGGATCAGCTCCATCGCTCGGGGAAGGTCCCGGATCGGCACGCGGTGCGTGATGATCTGGGACATCTTCCCTCGGAAGGCCGGGTCGGCGAGAAGACCTTTCACCTGGAACCAGGTCTGGAACATCCTTCGACCAAAGATTCCGTGGACCTTGGCCGCCTTGAAGATGACCGCATCGTCGAAATTCAGGCTCGCTTCGCCGTCGAACAGACCCAAGAGCGACACCCGGCCTCCCGGGGTGAGCGCGTCGAACACGAGCTTGAGCGCCGCGGGGTGGCCGGACATCTCGACGGCAACATCGACCCCGTGACCGTTCGTCTCCTCGCGGATCGCCTTGGCGGCCGGGACGCTCGGGTCCGTCGGGTCGAAGACCCGGTCGGCTCCCATTTTGGTCGCGAGAGCGGCGCGCAGGGGATTCACTTCCGTCGCCAACACCTTCCGGGCTCCGAGCGTCCGGGCAACCGCGATCGAAAGCAGTCCGATCGGCCCGCACCCGGTCACGAGCACCGTGCCGCCCGCGATGTCCTCGAGATTTTCCTCGGGAAGGAGGGAGTGAACGGCGTTTCCGAGAGGTTCCTGGATGGACGCGAGCGCAGGGTCTAAGTTCGGGTCGTTGACCCACGCGTTCCTCTCGGGGAGAACGGCATATTCGGCGAAGACGCCGTTTCGGTCCACACCAAGAACCTCGACGTTTTCGCAGATATGCATCTTCCCCGTGCGGCACTGGAAACAGGTCCCGTCCACGATGTGAGTCTCGGCGGAAACGTGGTCGCCGAGTCGAACGCTCTGGACCCGCTTTCCGACCTCGATCACCTCGCCGCTCACCTCGTGCCCGAAAATCATCGGCACGTGGCGCACCCTCGACTGGGCCCATTCGTTCCAGACCCAGATGTGGACGTCCGTCCCGCAGATGGAGGCGGCTCGAACGCGAACGAGGACCTCGTCGTCGCCCGGCTTCGGGTCCGGAACCGTTCGAATCTCTCCTCCCGGACCGCGCACGGTCTTCACGAACGCCTGCACGACGACACCTTCGGCTCGTAGGAAGACCCGGGCGGTTTAACGGTTGGGGAGTTCCCGGGCCGCGAGCCTCTGCAGCGTCGCCGTCGGCCCCTCTACGCGCGCGTCCGAAGCGAGGGAGGTCGGCTCGCCCGTTTTCGAGGAGAAACCTCGACTTCTGACGGTCCCGGCCCTTCGCGCGCGCGAGCGCTTATATAGGGCACCCTACTCCCCCGCCCGCACCGGAGGCAGGACCTCCTATCGACCCATGGCCCGACGTCATCGCCCAAGGCGAGGATCCCTCGCGTTCTCCCCCCGCTCCCGGGCCGCACGGCCCGTGCCGCGAGTGCGTTCCTGGTCCCCTGCGGTCAAACCGGTGTCGATCGAAGGGTTCGCGGGCTTCAAGGTCGGAATGACGCACGCCTTTGTGGTCGACTACCGCAAGAGGTCGACGACCGCGGGCCAGGAGGTCGCGGTGCCGGTCACGGTCGTCGAGGTCCCGCCACTTCGCGTCGCCGCGGCCCGACTCTACACCCGGAACCCTTACGGTTCGAGGGTGGTCTCCGAGGTCTGGGCGGACGGCCTCTCGGAAGAGCTCTCCCGCCGGATCCCAAAGCACTCCGCGAGCCCCCCGGAAGCGCTGGAAACGTTCGGGAAGACCCCGGGGGACGAGGTCCGTCTGGTCGTTCACACGCAACCGAAGATCCTCACGGGAACGGGCTCGAAGACTCCGACTCTCTTCGAGGTCCGGGTCTCGGGCGAGAAGTTCGAGGACCGGCGCTCGTTCGCCCTCCAGCAGCTCGGCCAGGAGGTCCCCGCCGAACGCCTCACGAAAGAGGGGGAGTTCGTCGACGTGATCGGTGTGACGAAGGGGTTCGGGTTTCAGGGTCACATCCAGCGATGGGGCGTGAAGCTGCAGCCCCGCAAGAACTCGAAGCACCGTCGGATGATCGGCACCCTAGGCCCGCACAATCCGAGCTTTGTCACCTACCGGATCCCTCAGGCAGGTCAGCAGGGCTACCACCGACGCACGCAGTTCAACATGCGGGTGCTCAAGGTCGTCCGGGACCCGCGCACCGACCCGATCACCCCCGCGGGAGGTTTCCCGCACTACGGCGAGGTCCAGAGCTCCTGCATCGTGCTCCACGGCTCGCTGCCGGGCCCCGCGAAGCGCCTCCTTCGGTTCCGTGCCCCGCTCCGGAGCCATGTCACATCGGTCGAGAAGGTCGACCTGCGGTACTTCAGCACCCGTTCGAAGCAGGGAGCATGACGCCGGAATCCCCTGGCCCCGAGCGGCCGACGCCCGCCGAACGGGCGTCCCCGCATCATCGTGTGCACCTTCTCGGGATGGACGGGAAACCCGGTGTTCAGGTCACCCTGCCTCTCGCATTCTCCGCCCCGGTCCGCCCCGACCTGATTCAGCGTGCGGTCGTTGCTGCCCAGTCTCACCGACGGCAACCGTACGGAACCAGCCCCACGGGGGGCCTGCGCCACTCGGTCGAATGGTCCGGCAAGGGCCGTGGGGTAGCGCGGACGCCGCGCCTCATGGACTCGATGCGCGGCGCTCAAGCGCCGAACACCGTCGGCGGGAGGCTCACGCATCCCCCCCGGGTCGAACGGATCTGGTCGAAGAAGATCAACCGCAAGGAACGAGAGCTGGCGTTTTCCTCAGCTCTCGCGGCCACGCGTGACGCGAAGCTCGCGACCGGCCGAGGTCACGTCGTACCGCACGCTCTTCACCTTCCCCTCGTGGTCGAGGATCCGGTAGAGGAGATCCAGAAGACTCAGGACGCGAGGCTCCTCCTCGAGCGGCTCAAGCTGTGGGGCGACGTCGAGCGGGCGCGGGAGGGTCGGCACCTCCGTTCCTCAGGACGAGCGCGCCGTCGGGGCCGGGTTCGTCGCACGCCTCGGAGCCTTCTCCTCGTGACGAGCGGACCCAGGAAGGCGCTCGGGTTCCGAAACCTCGCCGGGGTCGAGGTCGTTCCCGCCCGGAGCCTTTCGACCGAGGACCTCGCGCCGGGGGGGGCTGCCGGTCGGCTCACGTTGTTCTCCCGCGCAGCCGTCGAGTCGCTCCGCGAGCGCCTCGGGGAGGTTGCTCCATGACGATCCTTCGCCACCGCATCATTCTTCACGCGTACGTGACCGAGAAGTCGATGGACGAGATGGAGCGCCAGAACAAGCTCGAGTTCGTCGTCGACCGGCGCGCGAACCGTTCCGACATCCGAAAGGCCGTCGAAGAAACGTACCAGTGCAAGGTCGCGAAGGTCACCGTGAAGATCGTCCGGACGGGGAAGATCGCCACGGTCCGCCTGACGAAGGACTACTCGGCCGAGGACATCGGAAGCCGAGCGGGAGTGTTCTGATGGGGAAGCGCATCATCTCCCGCCGCCGGGGCGCCGGAACGGGCCGATACCGCTCTCCGAGTCACCGCCACCACGGGGCAATCTACCACCCTCCTCCCGAGGTCGTGGGGGAAGGGACGGTCATCGCGATTCTCCCGTCGCCCGGCCGGTCCGCGCCGGTCGCGGAGGTGGCTGCGCCCCAGGGTGGCACGGTTCGGATCCTCGCCACCGCGGGCCTCGCGACCGGCGACACGGTCGCGTTCCAGCAAGGTAAGCTCGACCGCGGTTCGATCCTTCCGCTCGGGAACATCCCCGACGGGACGCTCGTCTCGAACATCGAAGTGAAGCCGTTCGATGGTGGCCGGCTCGTGCGCGTCGCGGGCTCGAGCGCTCTAGTCGTCTCGCACTCGGGCTCGGACGTCACCGTCCAGCTTCCCTCGGGAGCGTTCAAACAGTTTCTCGCTACCTGTCGCGCCCAGGTCGGCGCGGTCGGTGGCGGCGGTCGCAAGGAACGGCCGATCATCAAGGCCGGCAAGAAGTTCTGGGCGACCCGCTCGCTCGCCCGCGCGCCGTTCAAGGTCCGCGGCGTCGCGATGAACCCGGTCAACCATCCATTCGGCGGCGGTGCGCACCAGCACGTCGGCCGCCCGAGCACCGTGTCCAGCGGGACGTGGCCCGGTGCGAAGGTCGGTCGGTTCTCTCGTTCCGCCCGGAAGAAGAGACAGCTCCGCGAGGGGAGGGGCCGCTAGTCATGCCGAAGGCACGTCGGGCGAAGAAGGTCGAGGCTCGGCGCAAGCGAGAGTTCACCCTCCGGGGAAAGACCCTTCCCGAGCTGCAGGCGATGAACCTCGAGGAGTTCTCAAAGTTCGTGACGGCGCGTGCGCGCCGGTCGATCCGTCGCGGATTCACGGTGGAGACGAACCTCTTCCTCGAGCGGATGCGCGCGACCGACCATGGAAAGACCGTGCGCACACACTGTCGGGACGCCCTTGTCCTACCGGAACATGTCGGACGACACGTCGCCGTGCACAACGGGAAGGAGTTCAAGGAGATCGAGGTGCGCCCGGAGATGATCGGGCACTTTTTCGGGGAATTCTCGCTCACGCGGAGGTTCGAGAAGCACTCGGGCCCGGGTGTCGGCGCGACGCGCTCGTCGAAGTTCATGCCGCTGAAGTAAGGAGGTCGGTCGGGCGATGAAGGGCTACACGTACCAGGGTGAAACGGGCGTGAGCGTCGCCCGCGCCCGTGGGGTCGAGGTCCCGATCTCCCCGAAGAAGACGTACGAGATCCTGAACGCCATCCGGGGTCTCCCGGTCGACCGTGCGGCCTCGGTGCTCGAGGACGCGATCGCCCTCCGACGTACGATCCCATTCCGTCGGTACAACCAAGAGACCGCTCACCACGTCGGGTCGGGACCGGGTCGCTACGCAACGAAGGTCGCGAAGAACGTCCTCAAGGTCCTCGAGAACGCGCGGGAGAACGCCGAGTACGAGGGTCTCGACGCCGACCGACTCTACGTGAAGGTTGCAGCGAGCAGCCGAGGGCGCATCCGCAAGGCGAACATGCCGCGCGCCCACGGTCGGGCCACCCCATGGCACGAGCAGACCACCTCCATCGAGATCGTCCTCGCCGAGCGGAAGGAGGCGGAATGAGCGCCGAAAGGAAGGTGATCCAGGAGCAGATGCGTCGCGTCCTCCTCAAGGACTACCTGGTCCAGGAGAGCGCTCGTGCCGGCTTCGGCGGGCTCGACATCACTCGCACTCCGATGGGAACGCGCGTGACGCTCATCTGCGAGCGGCCCGGCATCCTCATCGGCCACCGGGGAGAGCTGATCAAGCGGCTCACGGACGACATTCATGCCCGATTCCAGCTCGACAACCCTCAGATCGAGGTCCAAGAGGAGCGCGCGCCGAGCCTCAACGCCCAGCTCATGAGCGAGAAGCTCGCCTCCACGCTCGAGAGGGGCTGGCACTTCCGTCGTGCTGGGCACTCCACGGTCCGACGGATCATGGAGGCGGGGGCTCGGGGTTGTCAGGTCATCCTTTCGGGCAAGCTCACCGGAGAGCGGCACCGCACGGAACGGTTCAAGGCCGGGACGATCAAGTACTGCGGAGAGGCGGTTCATCTCTG
>DASPTO010000061.1:0-5999 GCA_035623375.1 Thermoplasmata archaeon | reverse complement strand
CTGCACGCCGCCCCCCGGGGTCCGGCGCAACCCGCTCCCCCGGCGGGGGTGCCCTCTCTCGAGCAGGACGAACAACGGGTGCTCAACGCAGCGTCCGTGCTCGGACCCGAGTTCCGCTCGTCCCTCCTCTTCCGGCTCACGGGGGGAGAGGACGAAGCACGGTTCAACGACCGGGTCCACGACCTGGTTCGACGCGGCATGCTGGTCGAACGCGACCGCGGTCTCCTCTCGTTCTCCGAAGACCGCCTTCGCGAGGAGGTCTACCGTCATCTCTCCGACCACCAGCGCGAGGTGCTCCACTGGAGCGCCGGGGAGGCGCTCGAGGGGTCCGAAGCGAGCGGTGTCGCTCGCGTCTACTCCCTCGCGCGCCATTTCTACCTGGGTCGCTCGGGGGAGAAGGCGATCAAGTACAACCGTCTGGCTGCCGAGATCGCCGACCGTGCGCTCGCACCGGACGTGGCTCGGGACCATCTCCTCCGCGCGCTCCAGAGCGAGCGCTGGACGAGGTCGAAAGACCCGACCGTGGCGGCGGAGGTCACCCTCGAACTGGCCCGTGTCGCCGAAGGGCTGGGCCACCTTGCCGAGGCCGAGAGGATCCTCCGGGAGTTCCTTCGGAGCGAGCAGGACGGTCCGCACGTCCCGCTCCCGACGCGGGCGAGCCTGGAGATCTTTCTGGCCCGGGTCCTGACCGACCGCGGCGACCTGCCCGCTGCATCCGAACTCGCTCAGAAGGTCCTCATCACGCCCGGGCTGGAAGGTCACCCACTCGTCCTGGTCGGGGGACACCACCAGCTCGGCCAAGCCCTGTACTACCTCGGAGAGTACGAAGGAGCTCTCGCCCATCACAACGAGGAGCTCCGTCTCGCCCGGGTCGTCGGGAACCCGATGTTGATCCTGCGCGCCCGAGTCTGGCGGCTCGCGGCCCTCGCGATGATCGGACCGACCGATCAGGCGATCCAGGAGGCACGCGAGGTCACCGCCGCCCGCGACCGGCTCGGGTCCGTCCGGGAATCCGCCCAGGCGCACCTGTTCTTTGGGGACCTGCTCGCCGACAGCCGGAGCTTGCCGACGCAACGAGCCGAGGCGGTCGACCAGTACGAGCTCGCGATCCAGTTCGCGGAGAAGGCACAGGACCCTCGGCGGATCGGGTGGGCCTCGTACAAGATCGGGGAGCTGCTCCGCGAAGCGCGTCGGTTCCCGGAGGCTACGGAGAGGCTGAACACTGCAAGCCAGATCCTTGGTCAGATCGGCGACCAGGTGGGACTCAGCATGGCGACCAAGGTACGGGGCCAGATCGCTATGGACCAGGGCTCGTACCCGCTCGCAGCAACGTACCTCGAGGAAGCCGCACGGTTGCTTCGGGGGTTGAACCATGCTCTCGAGGAGATCGACGTCCAGCTCTGTCTCGCCCAGCTATCGCTGAAGCGCGGAGATGTCGCCGGGGCGCGACGTCAGGTGGGCGAACTGGAACGCCTCCACCTGCCCCAGGCCCGACCAGACCTCGTTCACGAGTTCGACGGACTGAAGCACGAGCTCGCGTCCAAGGAGGTCGACCATGCCGGGACGTAGGTTGCCCTCAGTTCCTCCGGCCGCCCTCGCCCGGAGCGCTCTCCGGGAAGACCGTGTCGGTCACGACCGAACGACGAAGGTCCTGTTCGAGCGACGCGTGCCAGCCGAGGGTCGAATCGTCGCCCAAGCGGACGGGGTTCTCTCGGGGATGGAGGCCGCTCGTTCGGTCGCCCGGATGCAAGGTCTCACGGTGGTCTCGGCCCGGAGGGACGGCTCCCGCGTGAAGCGGGGGAGTGTCGTCCTCCGTGTTCGAGGGGATGCGCGGCGGATTCTCGCCGCCGAGCGGACGATGCTCAATTTCGTGATGCACGCGAGCGGCGTGGCGACCGCGACCCGACGTGCGGTCGTCGCCGCCCGGGGGGCGAAGCGGCCGCTCGAAGTTTGGGCCACGCGGAAGACGCTCCCCGGACTCCGGGACCTCGAGAAGTCGGCGGTCGTCCACGGAGGCGGACGACCTCACCGACGCGACCTCTCGGACGCGGTCCTGATCAAGAGTAACCATCTCGCCCTCGTGCCGATTCCCGAAGCGGTTCGACGTGCGCGGGCGCGGGCCCGGCCGGGCGAGCGCATCCAGGTGGAGGTCCGCTCGGCGGGAGACGCCGTCCGGGCCGCGCGCGCCGGAGCGGACGCGCTCCTTCTCGACAACCTGAGCCCGCGGAAGGCACGAGCGGTCGTCCACCGTCTTGAACGGGCCGGCCTGCGCCGCGGACTCTGGGTCGAGCTCTCCGGCGGGATCACGCCCGAGCGGGTCCCCCTCTATTGGTCCGTGGGAGCGGATGCGGTCAGTCTCGGGTCGGTCACCCACTCTGCGCCGGCGCTCCCGTTTCACCTCGTTTTGCGCCCGGCCCCGTTAAGACGCTCCGCGCCCTAGAACGGACGCCGGTGACGCTTGAGGAAGAGATCCTCCGTCTGAAGGAGGAACGGAACGCGGTCCTGCTCGCGCACAACTACCAGCGACCCGAGGTGCAGGACCTTGCCGACTTCGTCGGCGACTCCCTCTTCCTCTCCCGGAAGGCGATGGAGTCGGACCGTTCGGTCATCGTCTTCGCTGGCGTGCGGTTCATGGCCGAGACGGCCAAGATCCTGAACCCGAAGCGGACGGTCCTCCTCCCGGACCTCAAAGCGGGGTGCGGCCTCGCCGACTCGATCACGGCCGAACAGTTGCGCGCCTGGAAGAAGGAGCACCCGGGCGCGGTGGTCGTGGCGTACATCAACACGTCCGCCGACGTGAAGGCCGAGGCGGACGTCTGCTGCACGAGCTCGAACGCGGTCAAGATCGTCGAGCAGGTCCCGCGGGACCGGGAGATCCTGTTCCTCCCCGACATGTTCCTCGGCGAGTACGTCCGCAAGCGGACCGGACGCGCGATGCACCTGTGGGTCGGGGACTGCCCGGTTCACGCGAAGCTGCGCCCGGAGGACCTCGAGAAGGCGCGTGCCGAACATCCCGGCGCGCCCGTGATCGCCCACCCGGAGTGCGGGTGCGCGACCCAGGCGATGTCGACCGTCGACCGCATCCTCTCGACCGACGGGATGGTCCGGTTCGCCGAGGAGACACGAGCCCCCGAGGTGCTCGTGGCGACCGAGGTCGGGATCCTTCACCGGATGGGAAGGCTGAACCCGACGACCCGGTTCACGCCGATCGATGCGGGCGCGATCTGTCCGTACATGAAGGAGATCACGCTCGAGGACGTACGGGACTCGCTCGCCCGCGACCAGTACCAGATCGAGGTCCCCGAGGAGACCGCTCGGAAGGCACGTGTCGCCCTCGAGCGGATGGTCGCGGCGTAGTTCGTTCCCGACGGACTTACCTCGACGTCAGAGGTGCGGGAAGATCGGCGCGATCCCTCGGATGTATAACTCGTAGGCCGCGTAGAGAAGCGCGAACGCCGACAGGAAGACGACCGCGGTCGCGGTCCAGGACGGTTTCCGGGTGAGGTAGAAATGGGGGCTCAGCGGGTTCAGCCGGGTCGAGAGGAACGAGAGCCCTGAGAAGAAGAGCATCACCCCCAGGAGGGCGGTGATGAGGACGGTGTACTGGCTCAGGTAGAGCCCGACCCCGAGGATGACGACCGCCACCGGGATCGCGGCATGGGAGCGTTTCGACTCGGTCTCCGCGGCCCGGCTCGGCGGGGGGTTCGTGGGTCGGTGATAGACCGAGCGGTACGCGCGCCCGTTCGACACGGAACGAAGGGGCGGCGCGGTCCTAGATGAACCTCACTTTCCAACCGAACCGCTTTCCGGCGGGACCTAGAAATAAAAAGGGGGAAAGCCGGTCGGGGGAACGGTGAGCGAGACCCCTCCCCGTCGGCCCACACCATCTCCCCTCTCCCGGATGCCGGGAGCAACGAAGGGGTCCCGTCGCCTCCCCGAACCTCCGGCCCTCACGACGAATCCTCTTTTCGGAGCGCGGGCGTGTTCGAGCTGCTCCGCCCCGATCACGGGAACGACCGTCCCTCCCCGTTGCTGGGGGTGCGGCCGACCGTTGTGCACCGATTGCTACTGGCGCCACGGACTGACGCCCACCGCGCACCGCTGCACGAGCTGCCTCATGCAGGCGGCCTCTTCCCGGGTCGCTCTTTCCGGGGGCCACTCGGGCGGCTCCTTGGGGACCGGACTGGTTCGCCCCCTCCGATACTGAGCCTTCCCAGGGGCTGGGCGTTCACAACGTCGCGACCCGACGCGGCCGCGCGTCGTGCGAACCCGAGCGCGATGTCGCGCGTGGGGTCATCGGCGGGCGCGCCGACCCCCGTCGGGATGTGCAGTCGGAGCCCGCTCTCCCGAGCTTGATGTCCGGAAATGGAGTCGAGCCGCTCGGGACCCGGACCGACCTCGACCCCAGCTCTCAGCGTTCGGGCGACCTCCATCCACGGCGCGAGCGCGGAAGCTTCGTGGGCGGCGGAAGAACCGACGTGAGCAACGAGCGCCCCGCAACCGGTCGCCTTCGCGCCTTCGGAGAGGTCGGGGACGAGCGACGTCGGGCGCACGATTCGATAGTCGAACTCGACCGATGCCAGTGGCTGGGGGGTCGGGCCGGGACCGACCTCCACCGCGCGAAGGAGCCGCATCGCAGAGTCTCGGACGGCCCCGATCCGGGCGCGCGTGGGTTCGGGAAGAACCCAGACGGAACCGTCTGCTCCCTGGCCCGCGACCACGACGCCGAGGTACTGGAGGTGCCTCTTCCGAGCGTCGGCGACGAGTGGGTCGATTCGGTCGGGCCGTGCGTCCGGCGGGATGTGAACGTGGAGGTCGCCCACGAGGTCCCTCTCCTGGACGAGGGACGGAAGCTTTCCGTGAGCCGCTTCGTCGATCTCTCCCCGGTCCTCCCGAAGCTCCGGAGGAATCCAGGTGAGTCCGAGGGACGAGTAGACGTCCCCCTCGGTGGCCCCGGCGACCCGCTTCTCCCCCCGGAAGACCCCGTACTCGTTGACCTTCAGGCCCTGGTCCTGGGCGAGCGAACGGAGCCGGATGTTGTGGTCCTTCGAGCCGGTAAAGTAGACAAGAGCCGAGCCGAACTCCTCCGGCTTGACGACGCGGAGGTCGACCTGGAGCCCACCCTGGAGGAGGACCGTCTCCTTGGTGCCTCCTCGCATCTTCACCTCCGCCACGAGAGGGAGCGCGGTGAATACATCGAACACGCGGGTCGGGTCCTGGGAGGTCACCAGGATGTCGAGGTCTCCGACGGTCTCGCGGCAGCGTCGGAAGCTTCCCGCGACCTCGACATGGTCGAGGTCCGCCCCCTTCCGCAGCCCCGCGACGAGGCTGCGCGCGATCGGGTACGCTTCCTCGATCGGACGGCGGGCACTGGGCGAACCGGCTGCGGCAACCCCCAGCGCGGTGCGAATCTGTTCGATCTTCTTGTCGCCGAACCCTTTGAGGCCGTTCAACCTCCCGGCGGCGATGGCGTCCCGAAGTTCGTTCGGGCCCTGGATTCCCAGCTCGACCCAGAACCGCCGCGCGGTCTTCGGCCCGAGTCCGGGAAGCCGCATCAGCTCGATGAGGCCGGGCGGTACCTCGTGTTTCAATCGCTCGTAGTACGGGATCGTCCCGGTCTTGAGGTACTCCTGGAGTTTCTCGGCGATGGCCTCTCCCACGCCGGGGATCGTCCGGAGCTCGTCCCGGGCCGCGACCGCCCCTAAGCCCTCGGTGAGGCTCTCGATCGACCGTGCGGCCCGGCGGTAGGCTTCCGGTTTGAACTTCTCGCCCAGGACGTCGAGGAGGTCGGCGACCGTTCGCAGGATCTCCGCCGCTTCGGCGTTCGAGGTCATCGCCCCTCCAACGCTCGGGAACCGGGTCGGTCCCCTAGGAGGAGCGTGGCGGTCGTCATGGAGCGAAACCCGCCCCGAGGTCGAGCCAAGTCCGTCGTCCCGCCGGCCGGAACCCCAACCGTTCGTACAGGCGACGGGCGGCGATCCGGTCCTCGCGCACGTAGA
>DASPTO010000060.1:0-3980 GCA_035623375.1 Thermoplasmata archaeon | reverse complement strand
TCGCGGGCTCGTTCCCTCACCGCAGGGGATGGGGATCGGTTGTCCGGCGGGCAACGGCGCTTCGGCAGTAGCCCCTCTTGGCGTGCCGCGCTCGGGCTCATCGCGATCGCGCTCCTCCTCGCGCTCCTACTCCCGAGCGGGTTCGCGGCCGGAACGCGCTTCACGGGAGACGCGTCGCGGACTGCGGGAGCGCCGTCGTCGGTCGTCCTCATCGGAACGGCCCCTTCCGAGGCGGTCGCAGGGTCTCCGACTGCGCTTTCGTGGGAGGTCGTCGACGCGAACGGCTCGCTCCTTCCGAGTTTCGCGGCCGCGTGCGGCCTCACCGTCACCCTGGTCACGAACGGCTCGAACGCGCTCGCGTGGGTGAACGACTCGGCGACCGGCCCGGCCGGCCGTGCGGCGAACGGAACGTTCTCGATCCCCTCCTCGGCGTGGCAGAGCGGCGTGCTCCGTCTCTCCGTCACCGTAGGGATGGCGGCTTCCGTGACCGTGCGCCTGGTCGGCTCGCTCCTTCCGACGAACCGGGAGGCCGCCGGGTTCGTCGTCCTCTCGGACCGAGACCACCTCGTGCTCTACGACCCCGGGCCGAGCGCGTCCAACTCTACCGAACGGTGGAACGACACGTTCTGGCACGTCCGCGACGTCTACGGCGACCCCGTGCCCGGCGCTCTCCTCACGATCCGGTACGAGACCTCGGCCGGAACGACGGATTCGCTCGTGCCGGTCGTTTCCGTGGCCGGAGGAGAGAGCGGCGCCTGGCTCAACTACTCGTTTCCCGAGAACGCGAGCGGTTCGTGGGAGGTCCTGGACGCGGCGGGGGGAGTCCTCGTCGGCCCGGTCGTCTTCTCCCCGGTCGGCCCAAGCCCTTCGTCGACCGGCTCGACGATGGCCCCCGTCTCCCCGGTGTTCCTCGGCGAGGTCGCCCTTGTCTTCGTCGGCGGGGTCGGAGGAATCGTAGCGCTCGTCTCCGGTGGCCGACCGCGTCCCGCCCGCGCTCGTCCGGGCCCGGAAGACGAGCTTCGCCGGCTCGCGGAGGGTCGGGAGACGGTGGTCGAGCTCGTGCGCCGAAAGGGGCCGCTCTCGATCGAGGAGATCGAGGCCGCATGGGAGCCTCCTCCGGCTCCTCCCGCCGTTGCCGACTGGGTCGCTTCGCTCGTGACGGACGGGACGCTCACCGCGACCCTCGGGGAAGGGGGAAAGGCGCGGTTCGCCCTCGCCGCCCGGGAGGAGGCGGAGCCTCGGGTCACTCTCGACGAGGAGGAGCTCGCGCGTGGGATCGCCCGACGCGATGCGGCTGTCGAGGCGGTCGAGCCGGCCGACGAGAAGAAGTCCGACGCTCCCTGACCGGCCCGCGTCGCTCGCCCGCCTAGGCCGGGTCACGTCCGACGAGGTCGTAGTACCGGTACGCCGCCTCGCCGGCCGCGAAACAGTACTTGAGCGTCGTGAAATCACGCTTCAGCTCGGAAGCCTCCCGGGCGACGTCGGCGGCGGGCTTGCCTTGGTGGAGGAGAGCGTCGAACAGCTCAGCGATCCGCCCCATCTCCTTCTCGCGCATTCCGACTCGGGTCACCTCGGGGGTCCCGAGGCGTAGTCCGCCCGGGTGCTTCGGGCTCTTGTCGCCCGGAAGGAGGTTCTTGTTCGAGATGATGCCGACGTCTGCGAGTCGCTTCGCGACCGCTTCGCCGCCCCCCTCCTTCTCGGCCCGGACCGCGATCGTGTGCGAACGCGTGAAGCCGAGGTTCGGAGCGAGGACGTCGAACCCGCGGTCGTGGAGCGCCTGCGCGAGCGCGCGTGCGTTCGCGACGGTCTGCCGAGCGTAGTCGCGGCCGAACTCGATGTGCTCGGCGAGGCTGACCGCGAGCGCTGCCATCGCGTGGAGGTGGTGGTTGCTCGTAACGCCCGGGAAGGCTCCTCCCTGGAGCCGTCGGACCACCTCAGTGTCCTCGGTCGACGCGAGGACGATCCCGTGCTGCGGACCGGGGAGCGTCTTGTGGGTCGAGGCGCTCATCACCGTGCACCCCTCGTGAAGCGGGTCCTGGAACTCGCCTCCGCCGATGAGGCCGAGGACGTGGGCCGCATCGTACCATCCGCGAGCTCCGATCTCATCGAGCGTCGGGCGGAGCTCTTCGATCGGCATCGGAAAGAGGAACAGCGAGAGGCCGAACAGGCAAACCTTCGGCCGGACCGCGCGCAGGATCTCCCGGGTGCGGCCGACGTCGATCGTCATCCGCTCGGCGTCCCAGGCGTAGTAGACCGGCTTCACACCCCTCAAGCCGAACGCTCCGAACGACGCGCTCGAGATGTGCGCCCCGTCCGCCAGCCGACTCGTTCCGACCAGGTCCCCCGGCTCGGCGAGCGCCTTCAGGACCGCCATGTTCGAGACGGTGCCCGAGGTCGGTCGGACGTCCGCGAACGAGCACCGGAAGAGCCGCTTCGCGAGCGCGAGGCAGATCTCCTCGACCTCGTCGACCTGCTCGTTGCCCTCGTAGTATCGCTCTCCCGGAAGCCCTTCGGCGTAGCGGGAGTGGAAGTCGCTGATCATGAGCTCCTTCGCGTACGGCGAGAGGAGGTTCTCGCTCGCGATGAGCGGGATCGCGTGCTCGAACCGGGTCGAATGGCGCTTGACCGCGTCGCGCACCCGTTGGACCGTCGCGGCCATTTCGCCGGGCGACGCCCCGACCGCCTCCCCCACCCCCCGGCTTCCACTGGAAACCGTCTGGACTCCACGTCTCGCGGACATCGATGACCGACCCCTCACACTTCGAACGGGTTGGCCGCCCCATCGGCTCGAGGCCATATATGGAGCGTGCACGTCCCCGCGACACGATGCCGTCCCCGACCCCTCCGGCGACCGCCGGACGTCCGTGGCCGGTCTCCCGACGGTTCTACGTCCCGTACCACGACCTCGACGTCCTGAACCACCTCAACCACGCGGCGTACTTTCCCTACATGGAAACGCTCCGATGCGACTACTACCTCCCACTCCTCGGCTCGACCGACCCGACGAAGATCGACATCATCATCGCCGAAGCGACGTGCCGGTATCTCGCCCCCGTCTCCTACGGTGCCGAGCTCGTCGGAGAGGTCGCACCGGCACGACCGCTCGGCCGTACGAGCTTCACGCTCCTCTACCGCTTCACGCTCGCCGGAACACCGACCGTCACCGCCCGGGGTCGCACCGTCAGCGTCGTCTACGACTATTCGACCGGCAAGAAGAAGGAGATCCCGGCAGCCCAACGGGCGGTCCTCGAGCGGGACGCGGTCGACCCGAAGAACGAGGGCTGGTAGGCCCGTCCAAAGTTCCAGTGGAAACGGGGGGGTGGGGGCCCCCTAGAAACCAGGGTGCTCGGGGTCCCGGCGTGGCATCGGTGGAGGCCACGGCATCGGGGGGACGAACTCCGGGTCCTCGCGTACGGTTTCGACCCGGTAGAGCACTCCGGTCCCCTTGAGCGCCTCGTGGATCTTGAGGAGCCGCTCCTGGAACTCGTGTTCGGAGTCCCAGTCGAAGACGAGGTCGTGGGGCCCGAGGATGAAGGAGAGCCCGGCGACCGAGCGGAGGCGCTCGGAGAGAACGAGGGGCGAGGCGCTGTCGGGCGTGAAGTAGAGGTCCACGTAGCTGTGCATACGAGCTCGAGCGAGAAGAAAACGCGAGGGACTGGTATTTAAACGGTTCTCCCGTTCGACTCGACGCCCTCTCAGAGAGTGCTAGGCCAGCAGGATTGCCGCTCGAGCGAACCGCACGGAGACCCCGCGTGCCCCTCGGCCCCGTCGCCCCGCCAGCGTCGACGGGTCACGGTAAGGCTGCTCCCGTCAGGACCTGACCCGATGCCCGTGATGGATAGCCGCTAGGGCGCTCCTCCGAGCGCCCGTCGCAACACCCGTGGCCCGGCGGAACAGAGCGTCTACGAGGCTCCACGAGACGCACAGCTCGCCCGAACGTCGCTCCTGCCTGTCACCCCCGCTAAGGACGGTTTCGGTGT
>DASPTO010000059.1:0-4674 GCA_035623375.1 Thermoplasmata archaeon | reverse complement strand
GCGCAACCGCACGCGGCTCGTCTTTGAGCTCAAGGACGATTCGGAGGTCGAGGTCGACGACATTATCTCCGCCATCGAGGCGGCACAGTCGAGCCCGACCTACGCCATACTGAAGCGAGGGGACGAAGCCCAGCTCGTGGTCACCGCCCACCGCCATCCAAAGTTCGTCGAGGATGTCCTTCGCGACCTGCTCGCGAGCTTGCCGAGCCGGTTCCCCCACGTCTCGAGCGCGACCGTCGTCCGGGCGAGCACCGTGAGCGAGGAGTCGATCCACAAGTTCAACGTCGAAGCCTCGCACGAGGTCACTCTCGGGGAACTGCGTCGTTCGTCCGACGCGTGAGGAGGCCGGGGGTACCGTGCGCTACGCGCTCGACGCCCTCCGCCGACGGCCCGGTCGCTCGGCGATGACCTCGCTCGGCATCGGGCTCGCGGTCGGCCTGGTCGTACTGCTGCTGGCACTCTCCTCGGGAATCGAAACGAGCGCGACCACGCTCGCGACCCAAAGCGGGGTCGACCTGATCGCTGTCAGCGCGAACGCCTCGTCCCCTCTTCAGGGAGAATTTCCCCCGGTCCAGGGGGCACATTCCCTCGTCCAGAAGATCCCGGCGGTCGACCCGAACGTCGCGACCGCGAGCCCGTGGCTCGTGAGCGACTTGGTGTTCGGGAATGCCTCGCTTTGGGCCGCGGCGAACTCAAGCTCGGTCCCGAATGGGTGGTCGCCCACCCAATCGGGGACCGTGGGGTGGATCCCATCCGACAACACCGGCCTACAGACCCCCGACCTCGAGAACGGGACGGGGTTCACGTTCGCCGGTGACCCGCACTATGCGAACGGCAGCTACACCGGTCCCTCGACGCACGAGATTGTGCTGGACCAGGGGCTTGCCACGGTGTTGCATGTGTGGGTCGGCGACCTCGTGTGGCTGGGGGCCGCCGAGCCTCCGTCCGCTGCGGCGCTGAAGGGATGGTACGCCAATGCGACCCCGTTCCGGGTGACGGGCATCTCGGGGCCCTTCTGGCTCGTTCCCTCGGCGCTGCTCGCGTTCGCCTATCTCTCCGAGATCCAGGAGATCGTTGGCGGTGCCTCCGCGCAGACGGACTACGCCTCCCTGGTGCTCATCCACCTGACCGACCCCACGACGGTCGACGCCGACCAGAGCCGGCTCGCGGCCTCGTTCCCCCAGATGACGGTTTTCACGCTGGCGAGCATCCTCGGGGCGATCCAGCACGTGGTGAATCTCTACCGGACCTTCGGGGAGCTGATCGGGCTGATCGGGATCGTGGTCGCGGCGCTGTTCGCAACGACCGTGCTCCAGATGTCGGTCGATGACCGATCCCGCGAGATCGCCCTTCTTCGCGCGATCGGTCACTCCCGACCGGCGGTGGGGTCGCTCGTGGTGGAGGAGGCCCTCTACCTTTCCGTGTTCGGGCTCGCCGTCGGTCTACCGATCGCGTACGTGACCGGCTACGGGCTCAACCTCTACCTCCGCAACTTGCTCGTCGGTCTCCCGACGTCGTTCTCGTTCGTCTCGTTCAACGCCGTCGTGCTCGGGGATGGTCTCCTGCTCGTCCTCGCCGTAGGCCTGCTCGCGGCGGTCGCCCCGGCTGCGCGGGCGATGCAGCTACCCGTGGCGGAGGAGCTGCGCGCACCATGATGCGGTGGGGTCGCCGCGGATCGCTGCGTCATTCGCGCCTGCAACTCGTGCTGGCCGTGGCGGCGATCGCCACCGCCGTCGCGTTGCCCGTGGTGCTCGTGAGCGTCGGTGGCGGGGTCTCGGCCCACGAGCTCGCGAATCTCCAGAACGCCGGGTATCAGATCGTCGTCAGTGCAGGAGGGATCCACGGGATCACGGACGCCCACAACTGGACTCAGCGAATCCTCGCTATCGCCGGGGTGACCGCCGCCTCTCCCGTCCTCAGCGTGACGATCGACGCGTTCGCTCCCTCCGGGTCGGTCGCACCCGTCCTCGCGGAGGGCGTGATCCCTGGCCAGTTCACCCCGACGCTCGGGCCGGCGGAATCGGGTCTCTTCCCGTCGCCTCTCCCGCTCGGAGAGCCCACAGATTCGGTCCATTTCGCGAACGGCAGCTATTCCGGGCCCGCGACGTACGACGTGCTCGTTTCCTCGCCATACGCCCAACAGTACCATGTCGTGAACGGCGAGCACCTCACTCTGAGCCCGGTCGCGAACCGCTCGTACGGGGTGAACTACACCGTGACCGGCATTTTCGGAGTCCCGCCCTCCGTGCTGGGACCAACCGGGGCGTTCGCGGTACTCCTGCCTCTTTCCGACCTCCAAACGCTGACCGGTTTTGCGTCGGCCCATGCCGTCGCTCCGGACGCTGCGGACACGATCCAGGTCGCCGTGACGGGGTCGGTGGCGACCAACCCGACGACCCTCGACAAGGTGCGCGCCACGGTTCAGCAGCTCTTCCCGTACTACGGGGTGAGTTCCCTCACTCAAGAGGCCCAGCAGCTGGAGGCGGCGAGCGGAGTGCTGACTGGTTTCTACTTGGCCCTCTCCTCGGTGGGCCTCACGGTGGGACTTCTGTTCCTCGCCCTCGTCCTGCTACGTCGGGTCGAGGCGGACCGGCGGTCGATCGGGATTCGTCGGGCTCTTGGGATTCCCGGGGGTGCGATCGCGGCGGAGATCGTCGGTAACGGAGCGTTGCTCGCGCTCCTCGGCGCGGCGATCGGGGTCGCGACCGGGTACCTGATCGTCGAAGCGCTCGCGGACTGGGCGACCCAGGCCGTGCAGGAGGCGGCCCGGCTGGCGGTGTTCAACCCGGTGCTTCTCGGAGAGATCGTCGGCGCGGTCGTCGGGCTTTCTCTGCTCGCCAGCCTCATCGCCACGCGCTCCGCTCTCCGGGAAGAGATCACGGAGGCCCTGCGATGACCGGCGCTACCGCACCCTCGATCGAGCTGTCCCAGGTCGTCCGGACGTACGGCAAGGGCTCGCCGGACGAGGTCCGGGCGCTGCGAGGGGTCGACCTCACGATCTCGCCGGGAGAGTTCCTCTCGGTCGCGGGACCGAGCGGCTGCGGCAAGACGACCCTCCTCAACCTCGTCGGCTTGCTCGACAGCCCGACCTCGGGCGAAGTGCGGTGGAACGGTCAACCGGTCGGGCAGCGGACCGACCGGACCCGGGCGAGGATGCGGCTCGAAGGGGTCGGGTTCATCTTTCAGCGATTCTACCTCTTGCCGACGTTGACCGCTCGAGAGAATGTCGAACTGCCGATGCGCGCGCTGCGCGTCCCCCACGGCGAACGCCTTCGCCGGGCCGAACGGCTGCTCGATGAGGTCGGCCTTCGCGGCCGCGAAAAGGCGTTCCCCCATCAACTGTCGGGCGGAGAGGAGCAGCGGGTCGCCGTGGCCCGGGCTCTCGCCAATGAGCCCGGGCTGCTGCTGGCCGACGAACCGACCGGGGAACTCGACTCGGGGAACACGCAGGCAATTCTTTCCCTCCTCGAACGGGTCCGTAGGGACCACGACGCCTCCCTCGTGATCGTCACGCACAATCCTGAGGTCGCGCGCCGCGCCCGTCGCCACATCACGATGCGCGACGGCACGATCCTCGACGACATCCGGGAGGCCTAGATCGGCCGTGGCGCGGATTGCCATCCTACTTCGGGACCGATGTCACCCGAAGGAGTGTCAGTGGGAGTGCCAGGCCTACTGCCCGCCGGTCCGCATGGGGCAGGAATGCATCGTCGAAGGGCCTGACGGTCGACCGATAATCTCCGAGAGTCTTTGCATCGGCTGCGGGATCTGCGTCCACAAGTGCCCGTTCGACGCCATCAAGATTCTCAACACGCCCGAGGCCAACGAGGCGGAGATCGTCCACCGGTACGGGTACAACGGCTTTCGGCTCTACCGCTTGCCCATTCCTCCCCCCCAGGGGATCACGGGACTTCTCGGCCCGAACGGGACGGGGAAGTCGACCGCGCTCCGTCTCCTCGCGGGCAACGATGTGCCGAACCTCGGGGACTACGAGCACCCCGGGGAATGGTCGAAGGTTCTCGAGCACTACCGGGGCACCGCGCTCCACGCGCACTTCGAGCGGGTCGCGAAGGGCGAACTTCGCAGCGTGGTGAAGCCGCAGTACGTGGACCGTCTCGCGGACGAGTCGGTCACGGCCCGAGAGTTCGTCGCGTCGGCCGGGGGCCGCGCCGCGTCGATCCTCGAAGAGGTCGGGCTGGGGGGACGCGGGGACCGGCGTCTCACGGAGTTGTCGGGCGGGGAGCTCCAGCTCGCCGCGATCGCGCGCACGCTCGCTACGGACGCCGACCTCTACTTGATCGACGAGCCGTCGAGCTACCTCGACATCGTCCACCGGCTCGAGGTCGCGCGTCTCCTTCGCCGGCTGGGGGAGACGAAGAGCGTGCTCGTGGTCGAGCACGACCTCGGCCTCCTCGACTATCTCGCCGACCAGGCGCATCTCCTCTATGGCGAGTCGGCCGCGTTTGGGGTGATCAGCCACCCGATCCCGATGCGCTCTGCGATCAACACCTACCTCACGGGTTACCTGAAGGATGAGAACGTTCGGTTCCGTACCGAACCGGTACGGTTCGTGGCGCATCCCCCGAAACCGGCGGTTCGCCAGAACGTACTCGTGGAGTTCCCCGCGCTCGAGAAGCAGTTCCCCGAGTTCCATCTCGCCGTGAGTGCCGGATC
>DASPTO010000058.1:0-3391 GCA_035623375.1 Thermoplasmata archaeon | reverse complement strand
CTGAGCCACCGCACGGTCGAAAGCATCTGCGCGGCCGAGGGCCACCCGTCCGTCTGCCCGCACGGGGCCCGGATCTCGCCGTGCTCGAGCGAGGCCGAGAGGCGCTGACCGATGGACCTCGGCACCCTCTGGTTCCTGCTCGCCGGCTGCTTCGGCCTCGGCATCCTCCACGGGCTCATCCCGGACGAGCACACGTGGCCGATCACCTTCGCCTACTCGGTAGGAACGACCACCGGCCGCGGAGGCATCCGGTCCGCGACGTGGTTCTCGATGGCGTTTACCGCCCAGCGGGCGATGATGAGCGTCATCGTCTACCTCGCCCTCTCCGCGGCAATCGGGTTCTGGGGGTTCAACATCGCGACGGCCGACACGGCCGTGAACGGTCCGATCTACATCGCGGTGGGCGCGGCGATGGCCATCGCGGGGTACCTGATCCTCTCCGACCGGATCGGGCACTTCCACCCGTTCATGCGAGTCTCGAAGCGGGACCTCGCACGGCACACGAACCCGACCGGAGCCGTCGCCGATGGGCGGATCCCGACCCACTGGTGCGTGATCCACGGGTTCATCTCGGGATTCGGGACCGACTCGGGAATCCTCTCGACGTGGATCTACATCACGACGATTCTGCTCTTCCTCGTCCCGAACCACCTGTGGTACATCGCCTGGCTGCCGGGGACCCTCTTCGGCCTCGGGACGTTCCTCGTCCTGATGCTCGTCGGGTTCTTCTTCGGCCAGACCCTCCAGGTCGCGAAGCGGTTCGGTCCCAACCGAATCGCTCAGTTCGGCCGGCTCGTCGGGGCGCGGACGCTCCTCTACGGAGGACTCGTCTTCGTGGCGTTCGGGCCGCTCTACTGGTCCGGCTGGTTCAGCGCGAACGTCAACTTCGGTGCGGGCCAGCTCATCGTCATCGTCGTCCTCGTGGGAATCGCGGCCCCGACGATGATCTACACATGGCGGGAGGTGCGGAAGCTGCCGCCCCACCTTCCCGGCCACGAGCCCCACGAGCCGCCCGACACGGGTTCGCCTCCGGGCCCTGCTCAGGCCGGTTGACCGCGCGTCGGCTCCGGATACTTTCGGGAGCCCCCTCCCGGGGTCTCACTTCAGCGCTTCTTTCTTGCCGGCGTACAGGTCCCGGGCCGGGCTCAGGAGGTCGAAGACCTCACGGTCGATCGACGGGGCTCCCCGCGCGACGAGCGAGGCGAGGTTCTTGCCGACGCCCGGTCCGAGCATGAACCCCTGGCCGCACATCCCCACCCCGAGGACGAACCCCTCGACGTTCGGGGCCTTGCCCACGATCGGGCTCCCGTCCGGGGTCATCGGGTAGAGCCCCCGCCAGACCCGGCGGATCATGAGGTTCTTGAGGCGCGGGATCACCTCGACGAGCCTCGCCGCGACGATCGGCATGAACTCGTAGGTCGAGTTCCGGTTCGTCCCCGAGATCGGCACCTTCGGCGTGTAACAGAAGATGATCTGCCCGTTCGCGTCCTGCCCGAAGTAGAAGTTGATCGTCTTCCCCTCGGGGCCGGGGCGCAGGTCGACCACGAGCGGGTCGAGGAACTGCTTCACCGGCGCTGAGATGCCCCCTTCGTGACTGTCGGGGAGGATCGGGACATCGAGGCCCGCCATCCGACAGATTCCCGAGGCGTTGACGCCGGACGTGTTGATCACCGTGGTGGCGCGGAACTCCTCCCGGTCCGTCCGAACCCCGACGACGGTGTTTCCCTTCATCACGAGGGACTCCACCGGAGCTCGATACCGGTACTCCGCGCCCAGTCGGATCGCCTCGCGCGTGAACGACTCGGCGGCGAGGAGCGGGCTCACCTGGCCGTCGTCGGGCGAGTAGGTGCCTCCGAGGAGACCGTTCTCGTTGATCCCCGGAACGACCTTTTTCAGCGCCTCGGCGTCGAGCCAGTCGATGTTGAGGTGGAACTTCTTCTGGGTCGCGAGGAGCCCCTTGAGCGTCGCTTCGACCTTGTCGGTGAACGCGGGGAAGCAGTACCCTCCCTTCTTCCAGCCAATGTCGGTTCCGGTCGATGCCTTCCACTCCGAGAAGATCTCGAGGCTCTGGCGGCACAGCGTGATCTTCGCCGGGTCCGAATGGGTCGCCCGGACCCCTCCGATCGCCGCCTTGTTCTGCCCCTGACCCGAGGCGGAGAGCTCGTCGAGCACGAGCGTCCGGAGCCCTTCGCGCGCGAGGAAGTAAGCGGTCGGGTTCCCGACCGACCCCGCGCCGATGATGATGGCGTCAAACGGAGGAGTTGCCATCGCCTTCCACCAGGAACGCCTTCATCGGGACCTCATGGGTGAAGGGCCGATGCACGGGCGGGGTCACCGACTTCGGGTCGACGCCGAGCTCACGGAAGAGGCGGAACGTGAGCTCGGCGCACGTCTTCCCTCCGCACGGCCCCATCCCGGTCCGTAGCGCGGCCTTGATCGCGTTGAAGTCCCGGCTGCCCGAGTCGCGAAGGTACTCGGCGATCATCTCCTTCGTGACCCGCTCGCACCGGCAGATGACCACCTCGTCGTCGGTCACGGGCTCGACCGCCTCGGGCGTCGACGGGGTCTCGGGGGCCCGGACCCGCACGCCCGCGACCTTCTCCGCGTCCGCGAACGGGACCTCGAGCACCATGAGACGGCGACGGTTGAGCGACTTTCCCGAGAGGATCCGGAGCACCTTCCCGGTCCCGACCGATTCTCCCTCGAACCCCGTGGTCGGTACGGTGTCGCCCACGTGCACGAGCTCCTCGGGCATCTCCCAGGGGACCGTCACTCGGGCGACGGTGCGCGTCGGGTCGTGGCGCTTATCGACGAGGCTGATCGCGAGCCCCGGGCAGATCGCGACGCACTTGAGACACCCGACGCAATCCCCGACGAGCTTCGGCCGCCCCAGGAGGTTCCCCTCGGGGATGACGATCCCATCGGTGATACAGACGTCCGTGCACGGGTTGCAGGGGATCTCCTGCGCACATCGAATGATCGGGTAGACGGTCATGTCCGGCGGTGGCGGGTAGTAGCCGAGCACCGGGCCCGGGTGCGAGCGCAGCATCGCCTGGATCGTGAGCCAATCGGGCGGGATCTCGACCGGGATCCCGAGGTCCTTGAGGATCTCCCGGGCGACGATCTTTCCCGAGAACATCGCGGCGGAGGCCTCCGCGATCTCGTGGGCGTCGCCGGCCGAGTAGACCTTCACCCCGAGGCGGCGGCCCTCCTCGTAGAGCTCGTTCACGGAGGAGAGTCCGACGGCAACGAGGACCGTGTCCACCTCGTAGGAGAGCTCGGTTCCGGGGACCGGACGGAACTTCTCGTCGGCGCGGGCGATGATGATCCGCTCGACCCGGTCCTTCCCTTCCGCCCGCAGCACCGTGTGGGAGGTGTAGACGGGGACGCC
>DASPTO010000057.1:0-2991 GCA_035623375.1 Thermoplasmata archaeon | reverse complement strand
CTTCAGGAACGCCGGGATCATGGTCAGGGAGAGAACGAGGGCGATCAGCACGGCGACCGACAGCACGGAACCCCACTGCGAGAGCAGCGCGACCCCGCTGAAGGTCAGCGCGAGCGTGGCGAGGACCGCCGCCGAGCCGCTGGTGGCGACCGACTTCCCCGCCCAGGTGACCGCGGTCACGAGGGCATCGTCCGAGCTCTTTCCCCGGACCAGTTCCTCCCGATAACGGGCCACGAGGAAGATCGCGTAGTCGGTCCCGACGCCGAGGACGAACACCTCCTCGAGAGTGATCGAGGTGGTATCGACGTGGCCGACGAACGTTCCGATGAGGACCGTCGCGCCGAGCCCGAGCACGAGGGCGATCCCGAGCCCCGCGAAGGTGATGATGGGCGTGACGGGGGAGCGGAAGTACAACATCGCGATCGCGAGCAAGAGACCCACCGTGAGCGGGAGGACGAGCGCGATCGACTGGTTCACGGAGGTCTGGGTCAGCCGGTCGAGGGGAGCGTAGCCGGTCTGCAGATAGGAGATCGAACGCGTGGGGTCGGACGACGACAGCACGGACGAGACGAGCGTGTCGATCTTCCCGAGGTCGGAGTAGACCGGTTGGCTCCCTGAGCCGTCCGTGTAGTCATCGGGCTGGGAGAAGCGGACCTTGATCACCTGAGCCGTTCCCGCGGGTGCCACAAATTGCGAGGAGATCGCGTACGGCACCGGGAGCGGCTCGGTCCAGAGCGTCGCGTTGGCGATGGTGGCGTTCGCCCAAGCGAACGGCGCACCGGCGTCCGGGAACCCTCGGGGGAACGCATTCCAAACGGTCGTGAAGAAACTCGCCGGCAATCCCGCCGTCAGGGAGAGAACCTCGGAGGCGGCCGTCTGCACGCTGGGCCAGAGCGTGTAGTTCTCGATTCCAAGCACGGCGAGCACGACGGTCGGCACCACACGTTCGGCCGGCGGTGCGAGAAGGGGAATCAGGGACGCCTCAGTCGCCCGGGCGGCCGAGTCCGCGCAGGCGAGGACCACCTCCGGGTCGGTGGCGCAGCCCGACGTGCGGTTGAATCCCCCGTCGGACGCGTTGTAGAAGGCGTCCAGCACGAGCAGCGAGGCGTTCGAGCCGGCGAGCGTCGAGGCCGTCGCCTCGTAGGCCGGGTAGTTGCAACCGGCGGCCGCGGTCGGCGTGCAGTCCACTCCGAGCAGCGACGACCACGTGGACACGAAGAGCGCCGGGGGAATCCATAGGAGCTGGGCGGAGTCGTTCACCGCGGCCGGAAGCGGTGTCGTGTTGGTGAGCGCGGCCGAGAGGATCCCCTCGGCGAGCTCGGCTTCGCCGGCGAGGAACTGGGCGTACTCGAGGTAGACGGTCTCGACCGATTGGACGAACTCGAGCGAACGGTCGGAGCCGATTGCGGCCGTGACGTTGAAGAGGGCACGCTGTGCGTTGGCGTCGGTCAGGTTCGGTCCGTAGAACAGAAGCGTGGTCGACGACTTACCCGGTTCGGCCGGGAACAGCCGGGCCAGTTCTGCGCTCGCCTGCCCGCTCGGGGAATTGGCCGGCAGGGTCGTGACCGAGTTCGTCGTGACCGACCCGAGGAGAGGGAGGAACGGGACGGTGACGACGAGCAGGACGACCCAGAAGATGATCGGATGCCACGGGTGGCGGACCACCCACCGGCCGAGGGTCTCGAACGGGCCGCCTCCGCCCTTCGTTGGCGCCGGGCGTCGCGGTGCCATCACGACGCGCCACGGGGGAGCCGAATTAACACTATTCGTGCACGGCGCCCAACGGGGCTTTGCCCGGGCGCTCGCCACTGTGCCAGAGGGCCGGGAACCGTGCCGGGTCGACGAACACCCGGGTCTCGTCCACCACCCAGCCGTGCTTCACGTGCCCGATCGCCTCGGAGCTCCGCCGCGCGACCCCGGTCGCGATGAGCTCGCCGGAGCGCGTGACGAGCGTCACGCGGGCGCCTTCGGCGAACGGTCTCGGGAGCGCGAGGATTCCGCCGCTCGCGAGCCCGGCTCCGTGCGCGAGCGCGCTCGCGGCGCCCTCCTTCACGACCACCGAGGGGAACTCGCGCCACACCTCCGCAATCGGATGGAGGAGGGCGAGAAGGGGCGCGGGGTCGCCGGCGGCGCGGGCCGCGGCGGCATCGGCCACCACGGAGAGCGTCACCGCGCTCTGCTCCCGGAACGGTCCGTTCGCCACGCGACGCAGTTCGTCCATGTGGCCGCCGAGGCCGAGGGCCTCACCGACGTCCACCGCGAGCGTGCGGACGTAGGTCCCCGAGTCGGCGGTGAGGTCGATGAGGAGACGCGGCCCGTCCGTCTCGAGCAGTTCGAGTCGGTGGATCGTACGGACCCGCCGTTCCCGCTTCACCGCCGAGCGCACGGGCGGCGTCTGGTAGATCGGGCCGGTGAACTCCGCCAGGACCCGCTCGACCTCCCGGACGGGAACGGTCCCGTGAAGAACGACCGAGGCGATGTACCGCTTCGGGAACTCGAGGACGAGGGGCAGAAGTTTGAGCGCCGGGCCGACCCCGACCCAGAGCAGTCCCGAGACGTTCGGGTCGAGGGTTCCGGCATGGCCGGCGACCGGGACGCCGAGAAGGTCGCGAACCCACGCCGTCACCTGGTGGGAGGACGGACCCCGGGGCTTGTCGATCAGGAGGAACGACCCCTCGCGCAGTCGGGCGTCCACAGAGTCGGGGCGGGTCGTCCCGCTCATCGCTGCGCCGCCGCCTCGCGCTCTCGCACGAACGCGAGGATCGCGTCCGCGACCTCGGTGGGAGAGCGGTCGCTCGAGTCGACGACCAGGCTCGAGGGCTCCCGTTCGAGGTCGATCCCGTAGAATCGGCGGTAGCGGTCCCGTTCGCTCGCCTCCCGCTCGCGCACGAGCCGTCGGGCCTCCTCGACGGGTTGTCCATCGCGGGAGGCGACCCGCTGGACGCGGACACTCTCCCGGGCGGTGACGACGACGTCGTAGACGGGGACGCC
>DASPTO010000056.1:0-7494 GCA_035623375.1 Thermoplasmata archaeon | reverse complement strand
ACGGCGACCACCGTCCCCGGGAGGGTCGCGAGGCCCGCGAACGGTCCGAGGGCGAGGCCGACCGCGACCGGGGTCACGATGAGGATCGTGGCCGCGGGGAGGTCGAAGAGGCGCAGGTAGAGGATCCCGGCGATCCGGTGGAGCGTCTTTCCGTCGATCGGAAGCGGCTCGAGCACTCCGAGGACCCCCGAGGAGATCAGGGTCGGGATCACCTGGACCCCGGTCCACCAGAGGAGGGCGATATCGAGGCTGAAGAGCCCCGTGAGCACGGCGGTCTGGAAGAGCCCCGCGGGCACCGACGCGAGGATCTCCGGGTTGAGCGTCTTCTGGTGGATGATCGCCCCCGCGCCGAGGGAGAGCAGGGCGAGCACGGCGCTGATGACGAGCTTACTCTGGACGACCCGACGACGCGAGCGGGCGACGAGCTCCTTCGAACGGCCCGGGGGGAGGACGTTCCCCTGGCGGAAGGCGAAGACCGCCTGGAGGGAAAGCTCCGTGAACGCTACGTGGCTGACCCGGATCGTCTCGCGCCAGTTCATACCGAGGGGTCGCCGAGCGAATCGACCGCGGCCCGCACCCCCACGTCCTCCTCGGTGAGCTTGAGGAAGATCTCCTCGAGGGACGCGTCTCCCGCGGCGACCCGGGCTCGGAGCGCAGCGATCGTCCCTTCGCCCCGGAGCAGACCTCGGTCGAGGATCCCGACACGATGGCAGAGTTGCTCGGCGACCTCCATCGTATGCGTCGAGAAGAGGACGCCCCGTCCTCCGGTCGCGACGTACCGTTGAAGGACGTCCTTCATGATGCGGACCGAGCGCGGGTCGAGGCTATTGAGCGGTTCGTCGAGCACGAGAAGCGGTGGAGCGTGGAGCAACGCCGCGATGATCAGGACCTTCTGGCGGGTTCCGTTCGAAAGGGTGGCGATGGGCTCTTCGACCTCGGGGCCGAGGCGGAACGCCTCCGAGTAGCTCGCGAGGCGCCGCGTAGCCGTCTCCGCATCCATCTTGCGAACGCTTGCCACAAACTCGAGAAACTCGCGGGGTGTCAGTGCCTCGTACAGCATCGATGTCTCGGGGACGTAGCCGATCCGTGCCTTCACGGCGGGGCCGTCACGGAGCGCGTCGAGGCCAAAGACCCGGATCTCCCCTCCGACGGGTCGGACGAGGCCGACGATCGCCTTGATGGTGCTCGTCTTCCCTGCGCCGTTCGACCCGAGCAGGCCGTAGATCTCTCCCGGCCGCACGGCGAGCGAGAGCTCGTGAACGGCAGGTCGTTCTCCGTAGGCGACGGAGAGCTTCTCGATGGAGAGAGGAACGGAACCGTTCGTGGGCGGGAGGGAGGCCATCCCAGTACCATCCGCTCGCCTCGGGTATAACTCCGGCGGGAGGCGACGTTTCACCGGGAACGGATGAGCGGGAAGAGGATGATCTCCTTGATCGAGGGAATGCCGAGCAGGCCCATCAGGAGCCGGTCGACGCCGAAGCCGACCCCGGTGTTCGGCGGAAGTCCGTAGCCGAGGGCGGCGACGTAGTCTTCATCGTACGCGTACCGGTCGTCTCCCCGTTCGCCGAGCTGCGCGCGGAACCGCTCCTCCTGCTCGTCGGGGTCGTTGAGCTCGGTGTAGGCGTTGGCGAGCTCGTATCCCGGGTGGAACACCTCGAACCGCTCGACTCGCCCGGGCTTCGAGCGGTGGCGTTTCGCGAGCGGAGTGGTCGCGGCAGGGTAGTCGACCACGAAGGTGACGCGGTCGAAGGTCGGCTCGACGTAGTGCTCGAAGAGTTTGTCCAGGAACGTTCCGGTCGAGGAGTTGTCGGGCACGGTCGAGTCGGTCGCTCGAACGAGCTCGCGGAGCTCTTCTCGGCTCTTCGAAAGGATGTCCGGGATCCCACTCTTCCCTTCGAGCGCCTCGACGAAGTCGAACGTCGGGAACGGGGGAAGGAACCGTTTCGCCGCGGCTTGCACGGTCGGGTCGTCCGGGTAGAGCTCGAGGGTCCGTCGCGCGAGCCGCTCGAAGAGGCCCTCCATCAGCTTTCGCATGTCGGTATAGTCCGCGTATGCCCAGTACGCTTCGAGTTCCGTGAACTCGGGCGAATGGATGCTGTCGAGGTCCTCGTTCCGGAACGCCTTCGAGAGCTCGTAGACGCGCTCGAGTCCGCCGACCAGGAGCCGCTTCAGGGGGAGCTCGATCGAGATGCGGAGCCGAAGGTCCGCGGCGAGGTAGTTCGAGTGGGTCACGAACGGTGCGGCAGCCGCGCCGCCCGCCACCGGGGTCAGGATCGGGGTCTCGACCTCGAGAAAACCTGCTTCGTCGAAGTACTTACGGATCTCCCGGACGAGGAGCGTCCGCGCCCGGAACCGGGCGCGAGCCTCCGCCGAGGAGAGGAGGTCGACGTACCGGCGACGAAGCCGCTCCTCGACGTCCTGGAGCCCATGGAACTTCTCGGGAGGAGGCTTGACCGCCTTCGCGAGAAGGGTGAGCGACCGGACGAGGAGAGACGGTTCTCCCCGTCGAGAGACGGTGGGGGCCCCGTCGGCTCCGACGATGTCCCCGGGGTCCAGGTCCGCGAGCCACGACTGGTAGGCTCCCTCGCCCAACTCGTCCACGCGGAGCAGGAGCTGAAGAGATCCCGACAGGTCCTCGAGGTCCGCGAACGCCGTACGCCCGTGCTGACGTATCGCCAGGAGGCGCCCGGCGACCCGCACGGCCGTCCCGAGGGCTTCCTCACCTGGCTCCAGGTTTCGACACGCTTCCCGGACCGTCTCGGTGGGGGTGCGGCCCGGGAACGACCAGGGGTACGGTTCCTTTCCCTCGGCCCTCCACCGGGCCACCTTGGTCCGGCGGTCCTTCTCGAGCCGGTTCTCCTCGGGCATCCGACGCCGGGCGAGACGTGGTCGAGTAGAAAATGGCTCGGGCCGAGGACGGCCCTATCTACCGGGCCGTCGGCTCGACCGCGAGCCGTTCGACGCCGCCTGGCCGGAAGAGGGCGAGGTGCTCCGGAATTGCCGGGTCTTTGCCCGCGGCGCGAGCGGGTTCGTGGAGCAAGAGGAACGTTCCGAGGAAGAACTCCGAGGTGGCATCGCCCCCACCGATCCCGTAGCTCACGTAGTCGGAGAAGTACACGTGGACCTGGCCCGAGCGGCGGCGTCGCAGCGCCTCAAGGAACTTCTGGAGCTCCTCCGGGCCCTTCCTCTCGAGCTCCTCGACGAGGTCGCGAAGGATTGGTCGCTGGCTCACGCCCGCGAGGCCGTCGTAGGCAAGGTAGACGGCGGGACGGGGGTCGAGCGCGACGACATCGAGACGGAGAACGCTCTCGACCGGCTTCGTCCGCATGGCGAGCGGCCTACCTCACTCGCATTAAGAAGGCTTCGGGCCGGCCCCGAAGCGGGGTCGGCCCTCGGAAAGAGTTCAGTTTCCGGAGATCGGTTCAGTGCTCGTGGTCTCCGCCCTTGCCCGCGGACGGAGTCGACTTCTTCGAGGCGATGATGTCGTCGATCCGGAGGATCATGCTCGCGACTTCGGTCGCGGAGGTGATCGCTTGGGTCTTGACGCGCAGGGGCTCGATCACGTGGAGCGCCCACATGTCCGCGGCCTTGCCGTCCTGAAGGTTGATCCCCGCGTTCTTGTTCGCCTTCGGTCCGTCGTGCGCGCTCCTCAGCTCGATGAGCGTGTTGATGGAGTCATAGCCACCGTTCTCGGCGAGGGCCCACGGAACCGCCTCGAGCGACTGGGCGAACGCCTCGACCGCGAGCTGCTCGCGGCCGCCGACGGTCCCGGCCCACTTGCGAAGCTTCACCGCGAGGTCGATTTCGGAGGCACCGCCGCCCGGACAGACAACCCCGTCCTCGATCACGCTCGCGACGACCTTGAGCGCGTCGTGGAGCGAGCGCTCGACTTCCTGCGTCACGTGCTCGGTCCCGCCTCGGACGAGGATCGAGACGGAGCGGGGGTTCGCGCAGCCGGTGATGAACGTCATCTTGTCGTCCCCGACCTTTCGCTCGTCGACCTTCGCGGCCGTGCCGAGGTCGGTGCTCGCGAGCTCCTTGATCCCGGTCACGATCTTCCCCCCGGTCGCCCGGGCGAGCTTCTGGAGGTCGGACTCCTTGACCTGCTTCACCGCGTAGATGCCCCGCTTCGCAAGGTAGTGGAGGACGACGTCGTCGATCCCCTTCTGGCAGACGACGACGTTCGCGCCGGCCGCCTGGATGGCGTCGACCATCTTGTGGAACGTCTTGTCCTCTTCGTCGAGGAAGCTCTGCATCTGGGCGGGGTTCTTGATGTTGATCTTGCTCTCGATCTCGGTCTTCTTGATCTCGAGAGCGGAGTTGAGGAGGGCGATCTTCGCGCCCGAGACCTCGCCCGGCATCCGCGGGTGACCGCGCTCCTTGTCGAGGATGATCCCCTGGATCAGCTCGGTGTCGGAGATCGTGCCTCCGTGGTGCTTCTCGACCTTGATCTGGTCGACGTCCGCGATGGTCTTTCCGCCACGGACCTCGGCGATCTTCTGGACCGCTTGCACGGTGATCTTCGCGAGCTCGTTGCGCGAGCCGAAGACTCCCTTCGAGCCCATCGCGGTCGTGGCGCAGTCAACGAGGACCTCGTCGTCTCCCGACTTCACCGGCGTTCCGATTTCGCTCTCGAGGAGGTGCCTTCCCTGCTGGAGCGCGAGCTGGAACCCACGGGTGATGACGGTTGGGTGGACGTTCTGTTCGAGGAGGTACTCCGACCGCTTCAGGAGCTCTCCCGCAAGGACCACTGCGGTGGTCGTCCCGTCGCCACACTGTTGGTCCTGAGTCTTCGCGACCTCGACCAGCATCTTCGCGGCCGGGTGCTCGACGTCGACCTCCTTGAGGATCGTGACGCCGTCGTTCGTGATCGTGATATCCCCCATCCCGTCCACGAGCATCTTGTCCATGCCCCGCGGACCGAGGGTCGTCCGGACGGTGTCGGCGATCGCGCGGGCCGCGGCGATGTTGTTCGATGTCGCGCCCTTTCCCTTCTCTCGCTCGGTCCCTTCTTTCAGGACGAGGATTGGCGTTCCCTGAAGCATACTGGCACCGCCTTTGGCAAAATTGCTCTTCTATATAAATTGAACCAAGCGGCGTCAACTCGCTCCTCTCGAGGAACGGTGGCCCACGCGGGTTCGGTTCTCCGCGCGTCGCTCTCGACACGGGCGGTGCCTGCGAGCTCGAGCGAGGCCAGAGGGAGGTGGTAGCGGGGCTCCCGGCAAACGCCATCCCCACGCCCCGACTCCGAGCGCGGACCTCTTCCGATTCAATGGACGAGCGACGAGCTGCTCTCGCTGCCGCGATTGCTGGCTCGGCACTCTGGGGGTTCTCGGGAACCGCTGCTCAGGTGGTGGTGCAGCGGTTCGTGTTCCCCGTCTGGGGTCTCGTGACGATCCGCATGCTCGGAGCTGCCACCCTCATGCTCCTGTTCGCCCGGCCGAAATGGCCGCGGCCATGGACCTGGTCGTTCGCCTCGCTCGCGGTCTTCGGTCTCGTCGGGTCGCAGGTGACGTACCTCGAGGCCCTCTTCTACTCGAATGTCACGACGGCCACCCTGCTCCAGTTCCTCTTCCTTCCGATGGTTGCCGGTTACGAGCTCGCGACCGGAACGATCCGCTGGTCGGTTCGCTGGGGGGTCCTACTCACTCTCGCAGCCGTGGGCACGGTCCTCCTGGTGGGAACGTTCTCGGCCGCCGGGTTCTCGATCCTGATCACGCCGCTCGGCTTCACCTTCGGAGTCCTGTCGGCGGTGGCCGGTGCCTACTACACCATCGCGACGCGCCAGTTCGTCCAGACCGAGACGGCGCAGTGGGTGACGACGTGGGGATTCCTGCTCGGCGGGACCGTCACGGCGCCTCTCGGAGCCTGGTCGCTGGTGGAGTATCACTGGCCGGCGACCCAGGGCGGAGCGTCGCTCCTCGCCGGGCTGATTCTGTTCGTGGTGATTGCCGGCACTCTGCTCGCCTTCACCCTTTTCGTCTACGGCCTCCGGCGGCTCACCGCCACCGAGGGGGGAGTGGCCGCATCGTTCGAACCGATCGTCGCGGCCGCCGCTGGGTTCTCGATCCTGGGAGTCGCTCTCACCCCGCTCCAGTACGTGGGAGGCGCGCTCATCGTGGTCGCGGTCGTGATGCTCGGGTCGAGCACGCAGGCACCCTCCCCACCCTCGAAACGGATTCGTCCGCCGTAGACCTCGGACCCGCGGCGTTACATCCTTGCCGGGCTACGCCGTCCCGCGGACCGGTCCCCGACCGAGGAGTCGCCTTCGATGAGCTCGAGTGCACGCAGGACCCTCGTCTATCGACCGTTGCGTCGGTCGGACTCGGCGAAGTACATCGAGCTTCTTCTCGAGTCGATGGGAGAGTTCGAGCAGGAGACCGGAATCGGCGACGGCGCCGAGGCCGCGATCCGGTCCCTCTTCCGTCTTCCGATATGGTGGGTCGTGAAGTTCCTTTCGGGGATTGGTCGCCCGGTCGCGGACATCGTCGTCGCCGCGAGCGACGGAACGATCGCGGGCACCGGGATGATTCTCTGGACCCGGAATACAGCGTACGTGGCCGGGATGGCCACGCGTCCCGAGTTCCGGGGGCAAGGGATCGCCGCGGAGGTCCTTGCCCGACTAGGAGTCGAGGCGCGCCGGCGCAAGCGGCCCTATCTGGCACTCGATGTCGAGAGCGCGAACGAGACGGCGATCCGGGTCTACCGAAGGGCCGGGTATCAGGAGGTCGCGGAGTTCTCGTGGTTTACGAGAGCCGGACTTCCTCCGATCTCGGGCGCGAACCCAGGGGGGACTCGGCCGATGAGGAGGTCCGACCAGGAGAACATCGTCACCCATCTCGACGCAGCCCGTCCCCCACTGTACCGCGCCGCCTTTCCCTCCTCTCCGAAGCTCCTCGACCACAACGAGTTCACGATCCGAGCGCCGCGCATTCGGCACAGCACGTGGGTGAAGCGCACGACCAACGGAACCGACTGTGTCGCTCGAGCGTACTTTTCGCCGCGGAAGAAGTGGGGCACGATCCTTCTCCGGACCGGCACGCCCGAGCCGCCGCCGGAGGAGCTCGCGAGTCTCCTCGATGCTGCAACCTCGTGGCTCACCCCGCTTCGACCCTCCCATTGCCTGGCACCCGTGAGCGAACCCCCGGGCGCGGTCACGGCCGCGCTCGTACGGGCCGGATTCTCGCGGGCGGTGGGGACGAAGACGATGGTCCGCGAGACCCCTGGTGGCGCGGCGTAGGCGCGCCGATCGTGAAGCCGTTGGCTCACGCGGAGCGATAGTCGCGTTCCATCTCTTCGGCGAACCGTTCCCAGAGGGCCGAGTCCTCAGCTCTCAGCTCGGAAGCAAGCTGGCGGTTTTGAGCCGGAGTGAGACGCGGACCGTCCCAGCGGAGCTCGCGGCCCTGGAACCGAAGGGACGAGGCGTTCTTCCCGTGGGCCTCGATCACGTAGCGGAACTGCGAGTGGTGGCGGGGTCCCACGATGTGCGTGCTC